>NZ_CDHP01000029.1:0-5685 GCF_900002895.1 Ercella succinigenes
TACAGTCAAAAGCAAACATCGGTACGCCCTCTGCATCTGCTGCTTCTATTGCAGGCGTACTACCTGATGGATCATTTACTGACAGAGAAATCGCATCACAGCCGTCTACTACCAATGTCTCTATTCTCTCTGATGCTATTGCTCCGTCAAGATCACTTTCCAGTACTACTGCTGTGAATCCATAGTCCTGAGCTGCTGCATTTATTCCTTCTTCTATTGTTGTATAAAAGGCATGCTCTCTTGATCCCAGGATAAATCCTAATTTGTATTCGCTATTATCTTTTGCTCCTTCTGTCGTTTCATCTGAATCTCCTGCTGTTGTTCCTTCTGTTGTCTGCGCTGCTCCTGTTGCCGTCGTCGTATCTGTGTTTCCTCCGCACCCACTTGCAAGTGCCATGAGCAGTGCCATTATAAGCATCAGGGCTATTGTCTTTTTCATTCTTTTTTCCTCCTTGTTTTCTGGGGTTTATTATCTTTGCCGATATACACAAAGCAAGCTTACTTGATTCATTTTTTCAAAACATGTTGTGAAACAAAAAATAACAAAACAGCAATTCGGTAAACTCACTTTACTAAAAACAATAATATATCGACTTTATAGTAAAGTCAATATACCTACAAACTTCTTTTTTTACACAAAAAAAAGACTTTAATTGTGCACATTAAACAATAAAGTCTTTTTTGTTTTAAGTCTCTCTATAACTATATATAATCGAATAATTTATTCTAAATAATATCAGCTGTTAAAAAAAATTTTTCCTTCAAACACCTGATTTATTACATTGCATGCAGATCCTAAAAGTTGTGAATCTTCACGAAAAAAAGTTTTTTTAACTTTAATTACATGATCCAAAGAAGTAAATTTTAATCGGTTTATTTCATTCTCCAGCAATTCAATATACTTATCAGGCAGAAATACACTATCATGCCCAAGCAAAATCAGATCAGGATTTAACAGATTTACCGTACTAGTCAAAGCTGCGGCAAGCTTTAATATAACATCTGAAAGAACCTGTTCTACTTTGTGATCATCTAACGTGCAAAATTCTCGAAAAGAATATTTTTCCCCGGTAATGTTTCTAAGCACATCCCTTATTACAGGAGTAGCAGCATACATTTCTATACACCCTTTATTTCCACAAATGCACCTCGGGCCTTTGTAATCTATACTCACATGCCCTATTTCCGGAGCCAAACCGTGATTGTTAACTTGGAGATGTCCATCCATAACAATTCCACTACCTACACCACGAGATATGCCTAGGAGAATAAAGTTGCTAAAACCTCGCCCATATCCATAAAGCATTTCTGCCAAAGCTCCGCATTGATTATCATGATCTAGAAAAACCGGCAAATTGTATTTATTGCTCAACAGATCCACTATACTTATATTTTTTATTCCATGAAAATAGCGAGGCTCAAGTATCTTGCCTTCTTCACAGTCAATTGGACCAATAGAAGCAACCCCTATACCAAGAATATCTGACTCTTTTGATATCATTACATCAATTAGAGAATATATGTTTTGCAAAAGAATATCTCTTGTTATATATTCAATATCAATTCGATCTCTGCTGATAATATTAAGATACAAATCACATAAAACAACTTCACATCTGTCACGAAAAATAAGCAAGCCTATAATTTTAGGGGCTTGGGGAGATATTTCAAGAGCAACAGAATTTTTTCGAAGCGCACTATCAGAATTGGCAGGACTTTCAATTAGCAGATTCATTTCAATAAGTTCTGAAACTATATTAGTTACAGCCATTTTTGTCAGACCCGTCTGACGTGCTAGATCAGCTCTGATTCTGCAATGCTTTGTTGCTACAAGTTTTAAAACAAGCCCTCTATTATGCTGCTTATTTATTTGACTATTTCTACCTTTATTCATATTTTTTACCCATCATATAAAAGATTGTTTTCTTGATTATAGCAAAACAAAGTAAATATATCTTAAAATGTCAAAAATTTTCCAAGAGACAAGAATTAATAAAAATAACCAGCAGAAGTGTTTTTATAAAACTCTTCTGCTGGCAAGACAAAATTCAGTTTGCTTTTTCTAAACTCAAAGGTTTGATAGCTGCAGCTTTACTCTAAGATAATTTTTCAGTTCATTTTGCACATGATTAGGCAAATCAGCTATATCGTTGGGCGAATAACTTCTTACCGCTTCTAGATAAAGATATAAAAATTCTGTACCTACATTAAATTTATTAATACCCTCTTCAAATGCTATTTTAAGCTGATTATCAGGAATACCGCTTCCCCCGTGCAAGACTAAAGGAACATCAGTAGCCCTGTTTATTTCACGCAAGCGATCTAAATCAAGCTTAGGTTCTTCTTTATAGAAACCATGTGCACTGCCTATGGCAACTGCAACCGAGTCACAAGTAGATTGTTCACAAAAATACTGTGCTATTTCAGGTTTAGTATATTTATCAGTATCCGACTGATCAGTAACAGTATTAGCAAAACCGACATATCCTAGTTCTGCTTCAACATCAACCCCCATCGAGTGAGCATACTTTGCAATTTCTCTTGTGTTTTTCATATTTTCTTCGACAGAAAGCATGGAACCATCATACATTACCGAAGTAAAACCATCTTTTATAGCACTCATAATAAAATTGTAATCACTGCTATGATCAAGATGAAGACCTATCGGAACCTTTACTTTTGCTGCTTCTGATTTAACCATAGCAGCAAAAGCAGCTGTTGTAGTCCAATTAAATCTGTAACAATGTTCGGGGTACAACATTACAATAACTGGTTTGTTTAGCTCTTCAGCCACAGAAATTACCGACTTAACAGTGTTATAATCCAAACAATTAAACCCGATTGCTGATGTTTTGGCTTGGTCAGCCATTTTTAAAATCTCACTCACTTTTTCTAAAGACATAATTCTCTCTCTTTCTATTATTCATTTTTAAGACTTTCATATAAGCCTTTAAAAATTATTGACGTCGATACAGCTCCAGGATCAGGTAATCCTATTGCTTTTTCTCTAAAATTTTTTGACCTGCCAGCTCTTGGCATCATGTGTCTGGTTGCCTCTACACCATTTTCAGCACCTTTATATGCACCATAAAATATTTGTATTATATTATCAGTATCAATTCTTTCAGCTTTCATACCGTCAATCGCTGCCCAAAAAGCATCCAGCATAGTTTTGTCGCCAGATTTAGTTCTTCCTCTTTTTGATATAACAATTGCACTATTTTCAAAAAACTTTATTAAATCATCTGCACTAGTATTTTCCTTTTCACTTAAACAACTAAGCCCCCCTGTAAACATACTGCCGAAAATAACACCTGATGCCCCACCCATAGTTTTTACTAATTCAATACCTGTTTCCTTAAAAAGCGAATACACAGAATTATAATCATGCGAAGAAAGTCTGTTTTTAACCTCTGTAAAACCTTCCTTCATTCCAAAACCATGATCTCCATCTCCAATAACCGAATCAAGCTTTGTCAACATCGGTTCGTTTTCAATTAACAGATCGCTGGCATATATCAGTGCTTTTTTCATATTTTCTGCTGTAACATATTGCACGACAAATACCTCTTTGTAATATTTTTTCAATCTTCAGCAAATATTATTTGCATATCTTCATTCAAAGATTCGTATGGAAACCCTAGTAATTTTTTATCAGATATCATAGCACTGACTTGTTGTTTCACCTTCACAAGATAAGCCTTACCAAATTTTGTATGATCCGCAAGTATAAAGGACTCCACAGCGGCTTTTATCATCAAAGTTTTTATATCTGCATCTTCATATCTAGGTGTAGAAAATCCAAAATCTTCATCTATTCCATTTATACCGATGAAACTTTTATCTACTCTTATATTTCTAATAAAATCAGATGCAACATAACCCTCTACAGTATTGTGAACATAGTTTAATTCTCCTCCTACTATCATGACATTATAGGATTTGCATTCCGACAATGTTTCTACAGCTAGAAGGGAGGTAGTTATTATTCTAAGATTTTTTTTCTGCTCAGAAGCAAGCAACCTAACTAATTCAAAAACAGTACTTGAACTATCTAAAAGTATAGTATCGTGATCATTTATAAACTCAATTGCTCTTTGAGCAATCTTGCTTTTTAATTCAACATCTTTTGACAAAAGTTCTGTGCTGTTAATAGGCTTGCCTACAGAGTAAGCCAGCATAGCTCCTCCATGTGTGCGAACAATCAATCCTTTGTGCTGCATTTCATCAAGGTCTCGTCTAATTGTAGCTTCGGAACTATCCAAAAGTCTGCTCAAATCACTGACCTTTGCAGATTGTTCCTGGCAAACAATATCATAAATCTTTTTTTGTCTTTCTTCTGCAAACATTTAATTCCACCTATAACACAAAACTGTCACCATAAACCTCTGTATTCATCAACGTTTCAATTTCTGCATCCATACACAATATAGAAATATCATATCCAAATATATCTAAAATATTTGAAAAAGCACCATTTCTTATTTTTTTTACATTATATTCTGAAGATAAAGCATCATATATATATTTTGTCATTATATAACTATCTGCATAACTTGTCAGTCTAAGTCTATTCACCATAACAAAAAGAGTTTCATCATATTGTGGTTTTATTTCTTGAGTCAACATTTTCAAAGCAATCAAAGCCGCTTCCGAAGGATCACATAAATTAATGTTTTTCACTCCAGGTTCACCTGAAAAACCTGCACCAAAAGAAATGTTTTCATTTTTAAAATCCACATGCATACTTAGACTACCAAGACGATTTTTGGCTTTGTTTAATATATTTACTGTTTCTGACAAAGTCATACCTTTTTCAGCACAAGCACCAGCTAGTTTTATCAAGAGAGCAACCCCGCCTCGACCGCTTCTATTTTCTTTTGATTCTCCAAGAGCAGTTGCTATGTCATCAGTACATATTACATCTCTAACTTCAAAACCTTCCATCTCGAGCAACTCTTTAGCCATATCATTGTTAAGATAATCACCAGCAAAATTATTATATAATAATAAAACGCCGCCATTTTTTCCAATTCTTTTACCAACTTCATAAATTGCATATGCATTCGGAGCCGCATATGCCGCACCAATAACAGCTGCGTCCGCCATCCCTTTGCCAACATAACCTGGAAACAAAGGGCCATTACCACCGCCGCCACTTATAATTATTGCAAATCTATCCAAGTCCGCATCAGCCCTGATTAAAGCCCCACATTTTGCTCCAATATCTATCTGTTTCAATCTACCTGCATGAGTCACTTCCATGCCTGCACAAACATTAAAGGCAAATTTTTCCATTTCTTTCGATTTCCAAATCATGCAAAACTCCTGTAAGGTAAGAAAAGCTTAAAGCTTTTTCTTTTTCTGAGCCATATCAAGGATAACAGCCATCAGAATAATCGCACCAATAACAGTCCTCTGCCAATAAGAATTAATGTGCAGAAGATTCATACCGTTATTTATAACTGCAATAACCGCAACACCAACCATAGCCCGAGCTACAGAACCACTACCACCTGACAATGAGGTTCCACCAAGTACAGTAGCCGCAATAGCATACATCTCGTAACCATCCATTGCACCAGGTTGTCCATTTTGCAACTTAGAAGAATTAAGTACACCTCCAACAGAAGCCATCGCTGCGCAAATCACATGTCCCAAAAAGATTATTCTAGCAGTATTTAT
>NZ_CDHP01000030.1:0-53998 GCF_900002895.1 Ercella succinigenes
TATTTTATATTATGTTAAAATAAAGAACAGTATTATAAAGAAATACAGATGTTAAGAGTCAGCCCTTTGGTGGCTGATTTTTGTTGTGCAGAGGGTAATATAATGATTTTATGTTTTCAAACTAATGATAATTGTTTTTTTTCAAGAGGTAAACATATTATATTCAAACATTATAAAGGATAGGACATTATGATTAAAAAATTATTAAAAAGTGTACGCGAGTACAAAAAAGATTCAATAAAAGCTCCTGTTTTTGTGACGCTGGAAGTTATTATTGAAGTGCTTATTCCATTTTTGATGGCTTATATGATTGATTTTGGGATTGATGACGGTAATATGACGGTAGTTTGGCAATTGGGATTGGGTTTATTACTAATGGCTTTTGTCTCTTTGCTGTTTGGCGCTGTAGCTGGCAGAAGTGCAGCTGTAGCTTCTTCAGGTTTTGCTGCCAACCTTCGTAAAGATATGTTTGATAATGTGCAGACTTTTTCTTTTTCCAATATCGATAAGTTTTCCAGTTCAAGTATTATTACCAGACTGACAACCGATGTTACTAATGTTCAAAATGCTTATCAGATGGTAATCCGTATGGCTGCCCGCAGCCCTTTTATGCTGTTGTTTTCGCTAATTGCTTCATTCAGGATTAACTCCAGGCTGTCAATGATATTTCTAATATGTATACCTATTCTGACAGTGGGGCTTTTAATAATAATCAAAAAAGCACATCCTGTTTTTGTACGTGTTTTTAAAACTTATGACAGACTTAACCGAACTGTTCAGGAAAATCTTCACGGTATCAGAGTTGTAAAGTCTTATGTGCGTGAAAATTATGAAAGTAAAAAATTCAAGGAAATATCTAAAGATATACATGATGATTTTTCTGAGGCAGAAAAAGTTTTGGCTTTTAACATGCCTTTGATTCAGTTCTGCATGTATCTAACTATGATTCTACTTGCCTGGTTTGGTGCTCGTACAATTGTTATAAGTGGAAATAATCCTGACCTGGGACTTAGTACAGGTCAGTTGATGAGTCTTATTACATATACCATGCAGATACTTATGAGTTTGATGATGCTTTCAATGGTGCTGGTTATGATTATAATTTCAAGGGCTTCTGCTGAAAGAATTACTGAACTTCTTGATGAGAAAAGTGACCTGAAAAATGGTGAAAAATCAGTTATGACAGTGGAAAATGGCGATATTCTATTTAAGGATGTCTGCTTTTGCTATTCTGCTGATGCCAGTAAAATGTGCTTGCAGAATATAAATTTAAGTATTAAATCTGGCCAGACCGTCGGCATAATAGGTGCTACCGGTTCGGCAAAATCAACTTTGGTTCAGCTAATACCCAGACTATATGATGTTGTTTCCGGTAGTGTCACAGTAGGCGGCATTGATGTGAGAGACTATGATCTTGATGTTCTTCGAGATCAGGTTGCTGTAGTACTGCAAAAAAATCTTTTGTTTTCCGGTACTATAAGCGAAAATCTGCGCTGGGGAGATAAAGATGCTACGGACGAAGATTTAAGAAGGGTCAGTCAGCTCGCTCAAGCTTCGGAATTTATTGATAAAATGCCGGACAAATATGAGACCTATATTGAACAGGGTGGATCTAATGTATCTGGTGGACAAAGGCAAAGGCTTTGCATTGCTCGAGCTTTGTTAAAAAATCCTAAAGTATTAATTATGGATGATTCTACGAGTGCGGTTGATACAGATACTGATGCCAAAATACGTCAGGGGTTGAAAACTTATCTGCCTGATACTACAAAAATTATTATTGCGCAAAGAATATCGTCTGTACAGGATGCTGATTTGATAATAGTTATGGAAGACGGAGTTATATCGGATTCAGGTACACATGAAGACTTACTTAATAGTAGTGAAATTTATCAGGAAGTTTTTGAATCCCAGAACAAAGGAGGTCTTGGACAGTGAAACATTCAATAAATAAAGGTGCCGGATCTTCTGCTGCAGTTAATTTGTCAACAAGCCCCAAACTTAATAAGGATACGATCAAAAGATTATTGACTTATTTTACAAGTTACAAATTACAAATGGTACTTGTAGTTATAAGTATCATAGTCAGTGCTTTTACGAGTGCAATTGCTGCCTTGTTTTTGCAATCTTTAATTGATGATTATATAGCCCCTTTGCTTTTGGAATCTGTTCCTGATTTTTCAGGTCTGCTACGAACAATCATTATAATGTCCGGAATTTTTATGATAGGCGTATTAACTGCCTGGATTTATAGCAGAATAATGGTTGTTATTGCTCAGGGAATATTAAAGAAAATAAGAGATGAGCTTTTTGCTCATATGCAGACTCTTCCGGTGGGATATTTTGATAAAAATACACATGGCGATCTCATGAGTCATTATACGAATGATATTGATACATTGCGTCAGATGATAGCACAAAGTCTGCCTCAGGTATTTTCCTCTGTAATGACAATAGTAGCCGTTATTTTTGCTATGCTTTATCTTAGTCTCTGGCTAACTTTGATAGTAGGATTATTTGTTATTATTGTTTTAAGAATTGTTAAGACAATAGCAGGCAAAAGCAGCAGATTTTTTATTGAACAGCAAAAGTCTCTGGGAAGTGTTAACGGTTATATCGAAGAGATGATAAATGGTTTGAAGGTTGTTAAGGTTTTTGGTTATGAAAAGAAAGCTAAAATAAATTTTGATGCCAGGAATAATGAGCTTTTTGAAAATGCTGCCAAGGCTAATACCTTTGCAAATATTTTGATGCCTATTATGGGCAATCTTGGGCATGTTCTTTATGTTCTTCTTGCCTTGATTGGTGGTATTCTGGTTGTTTCAGGGGTAACAAATATTAGTTTGACGGGAGTAAGTGTTGTAACTCTTGGTGTTATAGCTTCCTTCTTGCAATTATCAAGAAGTTTTATTAATCCTATAGCTCAGGTTTCACAGCAGCTTAATGCTGTCATTATGGCTTTGGCAGGTGCTGAAAGAATATTTAATTTGATGGATAAGGAAAGCGAAGTAGATAATGGCATAGTAACTCTTGTTAATGCAAAATTTGAAAATGATAAAATTGTTGAAAGCAGTGAGAAAACTGAGATATGGGCATGGAAATATCCACAGCAGGATGGATCGGTTAAATATACCGAACTGAAAGGTGAAGTTCATTTCAACGATGTTGATTTTGCTTATGACAAGGATAAGCTGGTTTTACATAATATAAGTTTATATGCTAAACCAGGACAGAAGATTGCTTTTGTAGGAGCGACAGGAGCAGGAAAAACTACCATAACAAACCTGATAAACAGATTTTATGATATTGCAGATGGAAAAATCAGATATGATGGTATAAATATTAACAAAATAAAAAAAGCAGATCTTAGAAAATCTCTGGGTATAGTTTTGCAGGACGTAAATCTTTTTACCGGTACTGTAATGGATAATATCCGTTATGGTAATCTGGAGGCCTCTGATGAAGAATGTATGGCGGCTGCCAAACTGGCAAATGCGGATAGTTTTATCAAAATGCTGCCGCAAGGTTATCAGACTGTGTTGTCAGGTGATGGCAATGGCCTTTCTCAGGGCCAGCGCCAACTTATATCTATTGCCAGAGCTGCTGTTGCAGATCCGCCGGTTATGATACTTGATGAAGCTACCTCATCAATTGATACAAGAACAGAAGAAATTGTACAACGTGGTATGGATTCGCTGATGTTCGGGCGTACTGTTTTTGTGATTGCTCATCGTCTTTCAACAATAAAAAATGCAGATGTCATAATGGTGCTTGAAGACGGTAGAATTATTGAACGAGGCAGTCACGAAGAGCTGATAGCTGAGAAAGGCAAGTATTATCAGCTATATACAGGTGTTTTTGAACTTGATTAAAAACATTATTTTCGTATTCTGATATAAATCTGCTTACTGTTATTGCCTGTATCACGAGCATCAATTTCGTATTTGCCAATGGCTTTAATCATTGGTGTAAGCTTGGTATATCCATAATTTCTGGGGTCGAATGAAGGTTTTTTCTTTAATAGGAGATTACCCACTTCGCCCAGATATGCCCAGCCATTTTCATCCTCGGCATCTCTTATTGTGGAAGTAATCAGCTTTATTACGGCAGGATTAATTTTGCTAAGACTCTTTTTACTCTTTTCCTGAGAAGATACATTTTTTACTGCTTGTTTACTTTCGGCATTATCTGCCTCATTTTCATCTGTCTCTGTCTGCTCAAGTATTTCCAGATAAATAAATTTGTCACAGGCTGCTATAAATGCATTTGGTGTTTTTTGCTCTCCTATACCATATACCATCTGACCTGCTTCCCGTAGTCTTGTTGCAAGTCTTGTAAAATCACTGTCGCTCGAAACAAGGCAGAAACCATCTACTTTATCTGAATAAAGAATATCCATAGCATCAATAATCATGGCAGAGTCAGTTGAATTTTTGCCGGCAGTATAGCCGAACTGCTGAATAGGGGTAATGGCATAATCTAACAGAAGATTTTTCCAGCCGCCTAGATTTGGTTTTGTCCAATCACCGTATATTCTCTTGATTGTGGCATTACCATACCTGGCTATTTCCTCCATCATTCCCCTTATATTATTATGAGAAATATTATCTGCATCTATTAAAACTGCAAGTCTGAAATCTCTTTTATTTAACGTGTCCTGCGACATTTTATACCTCTTTGCTTTCTGTTTTATTTATTAAACACAAATTTTACTTTAAATCTTTACTCTTTCACTAATCAAACTGATTTTTTCTTCTCTATTGCATTATACTACTTTTTCAAATGTAAAATCTAATAACAATTATGCAAGAATAGGCTTCTTTGTTGTATTATATAAGGACACTATAGATTCAAGAAAGCAGGTGCATTATGGCTAAAAAATATGGTTTTCTTACCAGTGGTGGTGATTGTCAGGGTCTGAATACAGCTTTGCGCGGTGTAGCCAAGGCTCTTTATGAGGCGATGCCTGATGTTAAGCTATATGGCTTCCTTGATGGATACAGAGGCCTGATGATTGGTGATTATAAAGAAATGGAACCTAGAGATTTTTCTGGCATTCTTACAATAGGCGGAACTATCCTAGGTACATCAAGGCAGCCGTTCAAACAAATGAACAATCGTCTGGATTTGGAAGATAATGATAGTCCTACCAAGCTTGAGGCAATGATAAAAACATATAATTCACTCAAGCTTGACGGTATAGTTATTCTTGGAGGTAATGGTACTCATAAAACTGCCAATGAACTGTCTCAAGCAGGTCTTAATGTCATAACACTACCGAAAACTATTGATAACGATCTCTGGGGAACTGAGATGACTTTTGGTTTTCAGAGTGCTGTGAATATTGCTACGCAGGTAATAGATAGCATACATACGACTGCAACTTCACATGGGCGTGTTTTTATAATTGAGTTAATGGGACATAAAGCCGGTTGGCTTACACTTCATGCAGGAATTGCCGGAGGCGCAGATATTATTCTGATACCGGAAATCCCATATAGTATAGAAGCCATCATAAAAGGTCTTGATAAACGTCATAGTCAAAAGAAAAAATTCTCCATTATTGCAATTGCAGAAGGCGCAGTATCAAAGCAGGAAGCTCAAATGAATAAGAAGGAATTTAAAAAGCATCGAGAAAATATGAATTGCCCTTCTGTCTCCTATATGCTTGCTAATCAGTTGGGTGAGATAACCGGTCATGAGATTAGGGTTACTGTACCGGGGCATTTTCAGCGTGGTGGACAGCCAAGTCCTTATGATCGTGTTCTGGCAACTTCTCTTGGAACAGCAGCTGCCGAGCAAATTATAAAGAATAATTTTGGTGTGATGATGGGTCAGCAAAATCATCAGATTATTCCTGTACCGCTGGCAGAAGTTGCCGGTAAGCTTAAACCGGTTCCGCTTGATTCTTTGCTTATTAAATCGGCAAAAGCACTGGGAACAATTTTTGGCGATGAATAGATAAGCTTAACTCTGATTTTTAGCTAGTTAACTGTGAAATAAATTATGAAAGGATTTTTATGACCAGAAAAAAACTTGCCGCAGCTATTGATGTCGGCTCGCATGAAATACATCTGAAAATTGCGGAAATCTCTCGGGATTATGCTCCGAAAGAAATAGAAACTGTCCGCAGAACCTTGGCAATAGGGACTGATACTTATAATGGTGGTCAGATAAGTCAGTCTCTGATTACTTCATGCAGTGAAGTAATGGCAGGTTTCGCAGACAAAATAAATGAGTATCGGATTCAGAACTATCGTGTAGTTGCTACAAGTGCTTTCAGAGAAGCTGAGAACAGGTTATTTGTTCTTGATCAGATCAACAGAAGCAGTGGTTTGGAAATAGACATTTTGAGCAATAGTGAAGAACGGTATTATCATTTGCTGGCTGTTTCTGAAATGATTCCTGATTTTGAACAGATGATCAATAATGGTACTTTAATTCTTGATATAGGCGCAGGTAGTATTCAGGCATCTGTTTTTGATAAAGGTCAGTTTGTTTTTACTCAGAATATGCTTTTGGGATCATTGCGTGTACGAGAAATTTTATCTGATCTTGAGAGACAGGCGGCAGATTTCGGCAGTTTGATGGCTGAGTATGTTTCCGGTGATCTGGAAAATTACAGAATGCTGGAACCAAAGGGCACAACTTACCGCAACTTGATTGTACTTGGTGGAGAAAATCATTATCTAATGAAACTAGCAGGATTTGCACCCAAAGCATATCAAATTATTTCTCTTAATGATTTTATTAAACTTTATCAGACTTTATTAACTAACAAGTCGCTTAATCTGGCAATGGATAAAGGTATTCCGGCGGATCATACGCCACTTTTATTGCCGGCAGCGATGATAATAAAGAAATTTCTTTCTTTTACCGGCGTTAGTGAATTACATGTACCATCTGCTAATCTTTGTGATGGTCTGTTGCTGGAAATTGCTCAAAAACGCAGCCGCTATATATTGAAACATGACCCGGACAAAGATACTATTTCTGCCTGCAGACATCTTGCCCGCCGCTTTAAAACTGATAGGGCACATGGACAGGCAGTTGAAAAAATGGTTTTGTCATTGTTTAAACAAACCAGCAGACTCCATCGGTTACCGGTACGTTATCAGATATTGCTTCAAGCAGCTGCAATTCTCCACGATATTGGTAAATATATAAGCATGTCAAGACATACTATCAGGTCTTATCATATTATTATGGCTTCTGAAATAATAGGTATAAGCCATTATGAACAGCAGATAATTGCTCTTATAGCAAGATTCCACAGTGGAGATATAGATCTTAATGATTCTGTCCTGATGGAACTGAATAGTGATACAAGGCTGGATGTATGTAAACTTATTGCGCTTTTCAGGATGGCTAATGCTCTTGATACAGGACATCAACAAAAATTAAGTGCATTAGAAGCTACTGTTGAAGAAGATAGTCTGATTATTACTTTGGATATTGATCGTGATATTACATTGGAAAAATGGAATTTGGATAAGAATAGTGATTTGTTCAGAAAAATATTTGGGATAGAGCCAAAAATAAAGTTAAGGAGGCGGCGTAATTTATGAAAAAGCAGCAGGAGCCTCAAAAAGGCAGGAATTTAAAAAAGCATAATACTGCCGATAAATCGACAAAGTCAAAAGAATCAAATTCAGATAAAGTGCAAAAGATTCAAATATCGGGCAAGAGTGAAACAGGCGAAGAACTGCTTGTTAAAAAAAGTGAGCTGTTTGTGAATCGTGAATTAAGTTGGCTTGAATTTAATGAAAGAGTAATGGAAGAGGCAAGAGATAAACAAAATCCTCTAATGGAACGTCTTAAGTTTTTAGCTATTACCAGCTCTAATCTTGATGAATTTTTTATGATTCGTGTGGCTTCCTTAAAAGATCTTGTAAATGCCCGTTATAACATGCCAGATCCGGCCGGTATGACACCACAAGAACAGTTAACTGCTATCTCAAAAAGAACTCATAAAATGGTTCAGAAGCAGTATTCTACTTTTAACCGTGCTTTACTGCCTGCTTTGCAAAAGCAAAGTATAAGAATCCTTAAACCTGATGAACTGGATGAAAGGCAGCAGCTTTTTGTTTCTGATTATTACAGGTCAACTGTTTATCCTATTATTACACCTATGGCTGTTGATGCTGCCAGACCCTTTCCTTTGATCGGAAACAAATCTCTCAACCTTTGTGTTCGGGTCGAAAAGCCGGAGCTTCTAAGTCCGGAAGATGCTGATGATATTGATAAGGATGAAGAAGACAGATTGCAACCAGATTTTGCCATCATTCAGATTCCTGCCGTTATACCAAGATTATTATTGTTGCCTGATGAAGGCAAAACCAGTTATATTTTACTTGAGGATATTGTTTCCATGCATCTGGCGGATCTGTTTAGCGGAGTTAAAATAATTTCTTCAGGTTGTTTTCGCATTATGCGTAATGCAGATCTGGATCTGGAAGAGGAAGAGGCTGCAGATCTGTTGAAAGCCATTGAAAAACAATTAAAAATGAGGCAGTGGGGTCAAGTAATCAGGCTTGAGGTTGAGGAGGATTTTGATCCGGAAATGCTTGATGTTTTGATAAGACTCCTGCCCATAGATAAAGAAGATCTTTATGAAATAAATGGGCCTCTTGATTTGACTATGCTGTTTAAACTAAAAGCTCCGGCAGATCGAACTGATTTGTATTACCCTCCTTATGAGGCTCAGCCAAGTCCTTTGCTTTGTGATGAGGATCTTTTTGCCTCAATCAGAAAACAAGATGTGCTTTTGCATCATCCATATGAAAAATTCGATCCGGTTGTTGATTTGATAAGAACGGCTGCAAAAGATCCGACTGTTCTGGCAATAAAACAGACTTTGTACAGAGTTAGCGGACAATCCCCAATCATTGCTTCTTTGGCTGAAGCTGCTGAAATGGGCAAACAGGTTATGGTTCTGGTTGAACTTAAAGCAAGATTTGATGAAGAAAACAATATACATTGGGCAAAAAAACTGGAAAAAGCCGGCTGCCATGTCATATATGGCCTGGTAGGTTTAAAAACTCACAGTAAGATAACTCTGATCGTAAAGCGTGATGAAGACGGGATCAGAAGATATGTGCATCTAGGGACAGGTAATTATAATGATATTACAGCCGGTATTTACACAGATTTCGGTCTTTTGACCTGCGCAGAAAATATTGGTTATGATGCCAGCGCCTTTTTTAATATGTTATCCGGCTATTCTGAACCAATGTCATGGCGTAAAATTATTCCTGCACCATATTGGCTGCGTCCTGATACTGTTATGAGAATAAAGCAGGAGGCTATTCATGCCAGATCAGGCAAAAAAGCCAGAATTATAGCTAAAGTAAATTCACTTGTTGATGAAGAAATAATTATGTCTTTGTACGAAGCTTCTCAGGCAGGAGTTCAGATTGATCTGATAGTGCGCGGGATCTGCTGCTTGCGTCCAGGTGTTCCTGGTCTTTCGGAAAATATACGAGTAAAAAGTATAATCGGCAGATTTCTCGAGCATAGTAGAATTTTTTATTACTACAATGACGGTCAGGAAAATCTGTTTTTATCAAGTGCAGACTGGATGCCAAGAAATCTTGACCGCAGGGTTGAAATTCTGTTTCCGATTGAAGATGATTCAGTCAGAAATAGAATTATGAATGTTCTGGACATTCAGTTAAATGATACAAACAGAAGCAGGATTATGCAGTCTGATGGAAATTACCAAAGGGTTGACCGGCGTGGGAAAGTAGCACTTGATTGTCAAATTGCTTTATGTGAAAGAGCCGTTGCTGCAGCCGCGGCTGTAGACAATATTTTGCCAGAAAGAAGATTCATTCCGGTTGAATCAGATTGGTATGATGAAGGAGATATTTAATTTAAAATATCTCCTGCAGCGGCAAAGAAATCATCGGTAAAAAGAAATCTGACCATGAGCCATGATATAAGAACAAGTACTATAAATAAAACAATCATTGCTACTATGCTGAAAAGACAACTTCGGGATCCTGCTTTGAACATGTTTTTGCGTCTTTTCTTTTTTTCTTCTGCTGTCATGGGCACCCGGTTATTGGGATAAGTAGAATAAAGAAAAGCACCGCATTTTTGACAAACATTTTTGCCTTCTGGATTTTCCGTTTTACACTTGTTGCATTTCATATTTTTTCCTCCAGGGATTGTTTTTGCCATGGTATTAGATTCTAATACAAAAATATGGCAAAGTATAGAAGTCTTGATGAACAATCTATACAAGATTAGAATCAGATCTGGTTAGATATTGCTTCTTATGAGATAATAACATGATGTTTAAGATATTTACGAGGGGGAAAACTATGGATTTCAGACAGGAAATAGCTGGTGCACTGGCTAAAAGAACCGATTTGCCGGTTGAACAAATAAACAGCTGGCTTGAGATACCGCCACAAAGTCATATGGGAGATTTTGCCTTTCCTTGTTTCAGACTGGCAAAAACCATGCGTAAAGCACCGCCTGTAATTGCACAGGAATTAGTCGATGTGCTTGACGGAGCTGATTTTATTGATAAAACTGAGGTGGCCGGTGGCTATTTGAATTTTTTCGTCAATCGTTCTTCATATATTGCCGGCATAGTAAAAAATACTTTGATTGCAGGCAGTAATTTGGGTAAATCATCTGATGGTAATGATAAAACTGTAATTGTGGAGTTTTCCTCACCTAATATTGCCAAACCATTTCATGTAGGGCATGCTTTTACCACTATTTTGGGAAATTCTCTTTCTCGTATTTACAGTCATTTGGGCTATAAAGTAGTGAGGATGAATCATCTGGGCGATTATGGAACTCAATTTGGTAAACTTATTGCTGCTTATCAGATGTGGGGTGATGAGGAAGCTTTATTAGAAAAACCGATAGATGAACTTCTTAGAATATATGTAAAATTTCATGATGAAGCTGAGTCCGATCCTGAGCTTGAAACAAGAGCCAGAGAGCATTTTCGTCGTCTTGAAAATGGAGAAGAGCCGGAAATAACACTTTGGCAGCGCTTTAGAGATTTAAGCCTCAAAGAGTTTAATCTGGTTTATGATAGGCTTGGTGTAGAGTTTGATAACTTTAATGGAGAAAGTTTTTATTCTAGTCAGATTCCGGCAGTTATAGATGATCTTAAAGCCAAAAATCTGCTTATTGAAAGTGAAGGCGCACAGGTTGTTATGCTTGATGAATATGACCTGCCACCTTGTATTATTCTTAAATCTGACGGTACAACTATATATGCTTCACGTGATATTGCAGCTGTTTTATATCGTGACCGCGAATATAATTTTCATAAAAATATTTATGTTGTCGGAACACCTCAGGCTTTGCATTTCAAACAGGTGTTTTCAGTTCTGGATAAAGCAGGATTTGAAAAATCTTCGGATTGCGTTCATGTTGGTTTTGGTCTGGTTAAATTTGCAGATCGTAAACTTTCTACCAGAAGCGGAGATGTTATTTTGCTTGAAAATCTGCTGGATGAGACTGTTGACAAAACATATTCGATTATAAAAGCTAATTCTGAATTAAGGCAAACCAACCTTGCTGAGCAGGAAATGGGCGAAATTGCCGAAAAAATAGGTATTGCCGCAGTTCTTTTTACCTTTCAGAAGAACAGTCGTGAGCGTGATATTGTTTTTTCATGGGAAGATATGCTTGACTTTGAAGGTGATTCTGCCCCTTATGTTCTTTATACATATGCCAGAGCACAAAGTATTTTGCGAAAAGCTGCTCTTGAAAACCGTATTGACGAAAATCCTTCGGATGAAGTTTTCCTCAGACTAGGCAGTGATGATGAGTTTGCTTTGGCAAAACTTATTGATGGCTTTGCTTCGGCTGTTGAGCGTGCTGCAGCTGCTAATGAGCCATATATTCTCCTGCGCCAGGTCATTAATCTGGCAAGGGCATTTAACAGATATTATCATAATGAATCTATACTGGGCACAACAGATCCTGTTTTATGTGCTGCCAGATTATCGATGCTGCAATCTGTATGTATTGCTATCAGGACTGGCCTGGAGCTGCTTGGCATACAGGCTGTTGAGCGTATGTAAGCGGTGGTTTTGATATGAGCCTTCTAAATTTGCCGGATAATTTGACTGATTTTAGCAGAATTGAATATATGCGTCCTGATATGAAAAAATTGTCGGATGCTTTTAGACGCTGCCGTTTAAGATTAAGGCTTTCGATGAGTGCACATGCAACAATCGATGCTGTTAAAGAACTGCAGCAGCCTTTGCTTGATTTTGCGACTTGTGCTGCCATTGCCAGAATAAAGCATGATCTTCAGATGTCGGATACTTTCTGGCAGACCGAAGTGAGCTTTTTTGACCAGGCACAGGCACAGGTTGATCAGTGGACACAGACCACATATGCTGCTATTCTTGATTCGCGTTTCTCAGAAAGTATTGAGAAAGAACTTGGAGATAGTCTGATCAGAGAGGCTGACAGGCTTCATAAAACTGTTCAGGAAAGAAATCTGGGGGATCTTAGTGAAGAAAACCGACTTGAAACGGCTTATACTCAGAAAATATCAGAAATGAGAGTTTCAATCGGCGGTAGAGAATATACTTTATCGGAGATAGAGCCTATATTGCAGTCAAGAGATGCTAGTCTTCGCAGAGCTGCTCACACTGCTCTCAATAATGCTTTTGAAAATGAGCATGATTGGCTTGACAAGTGTTTTTCACAAATGGTTAGTGTGCGTAACCGCATGAGCCGTAAATTGGGTTATACTGATTTTTCGCAAATGGGCTATTATCGTATGGGACGTGTTGATTACGGCAAACAGGAAGTTGCTGCTTTTCGTGAATCAGTACGTAAATATGTTGTACCGGTTTGTCAGGAAATACGCAGATTGCAAAGAATACGTTTGAAGCTTTCTGATTTGTATTATTGGGATTTGCCTTGTCTTTTACCGGAAGGAAATCCCGTTCCTATGGCAGATAGGAATCAATGGGTTAAGCTTACAGGACAGAAAATTGCCGATTTGCTTAAAGAGCCTTCATATTTAACTTTGCTTGATGACTATGGTTATATTGACTTGAATGCCCGGCCTGACAAAGCGGGAGGAGCGTATTGTTCCACTCTTTATACAAAGAGACTTCCTTTTATACTGTCTAATGCTACAAAGACAGCAAATGATATTATTACGCTTATACATGAAGCAGGACACGCCTATGCCAGTTTATCCAGCATACCTTCAATGAAAGTTTATGAAGATCAAAAACCTGCTATGGATATATGTGAGATTCATTCGACTGCATTAGAGTATCTTACTATGCCGCTTCTCACAGATATATTCGGAGATGATACAGAAACAGCGGCAATGATTCATATGACTGAATCGTTATTGTTCTTGCCGTATGCCTGTCTGGTTGATCATTTTCAACATGAGATATATGAGCATCCTGAAATGTCACCAGAGCAGCGCCACAGCTGCTGGCGCACACTTGAAAAAATGTATCAGCCGGACATAGACTATGGCGATAATTCTTGGTTTGATTCTGGTGGTGCATGGCAGAAAAAAGAACATATTTTTACTGCACCTTTTTATTATATAGATTATGCTCTGGCACATATTGTTTCAATGGATCTCTGGTCTGTTGCACGCAAGGATAAAGATAAGGCTGTAAGACGCTATAAACGTCTTTGTCACAGAGGAAATGATGGAACTTTTTTGTATCAGCTGGAAGAGTCGGGAATAGCATCTCCTTTTTCTGAGGAAACTTTCAAAAGATTAATCTATTCTGTATGTGACTATTTGTCTTTGTAAGAGAAATTAAGTAGGAGTTGGTTATGCCTTTACCAGAAGCTTTTATAGAAGAAATGAAACAACTTTGGCAACAGTATCAGATCTCTGATTCTGTTGTTGATTTTTTTGCTGCATTAAATACGGAGCCAGAGAGAGGACTTAGAGCGAATACTCTTAAATTATCTCCTGAAAAACTGATAGAGATAATGGGTGCCGATTATATTGATCGCAAAGTAAGCTGGAGTGATGACGGATTTTACCTGCGGCAGGATTCAAACCCCGGTAAGACGGCTGCATATCATGCCGGACTTTTTTACATACAAGAGCCAAGTGCAATGTTACCTGCTATGGTTCTGACAGCTAAACCTGGTGAAAAAATACTTGATTTGTGTGCTGCTCCCGGTGGTAAAACCGCTAGAATTGCGGCAGATCTCAAAGGTGAAGGGCTGCTTTGGGCTAATGAAATTTCTGCTGACAGGTCAAAAGCCTTGCTAAAAAATGTTGAGTTGATCGGCTGTTGCAACTGTATTATTACAAATGAAACCCCAGAGCGTCTGGAGCAGAATCTGCCTGCCTTTTTTGACAGAATTCTTGTAGACGCTCCCTGTTCAGGTTCAGGAATGTTCAGGAGAGACAATAATGCGGCCGCAAGTTGGGAGAAATACGGTGTAGAACAATGTGTACCGCTGCAGCGTGATATTCTTAAATCTGCTGATAAAATGCTAAAAGCGGGAGGTTATCTTGTATATTCAACTTGTTCTTTTTCGCTTGCAGAAAATGAAGCAATGATTAATCAGTTTTTGTCAGAACACACCGATTATGAAATAATCCCTGTGAAAGGCAATTACCTTTCACCAGGGTTGCCATATAACAATAATCAGGAATTAGCTTCAACTGCCAGAATATGGCCTCATATAACAAAAGGTGACGGCCATTATTGTGCTTTGCTGCAAAAAAGAAAAGAAAATAATGTGCCATATGTGATACCTGATTCAACTGGCAAAAATACAAGGAAAAAACCAATTAAGAAAACAGTAGTAATTAGTGATGTCGAAAAGGCTTTGGATATCTGGAAGCAATGGTCAGATAATATACTCAGTAAAACAGGTAAAGAAAAAATGAACCGTTTATTTCTTAACTGGAAAGTCAGACTTCACAATGACCATCTGCATCTTCTCCCTCCTGAAACACCGGAACTTTCGGGACTGAAATTTGTTAAAACCGGTATATATCTTGGATCTTACAAGAGTATTAATGCCGGCAGAAAAATACTTTTTGAAGCAGCCCATGGCTGGTTTTTGACAATGAAGTCTGAGGATTTTAAGTTTTGCTGGCAATTGGACAGTGAAGATAGCTTATTGTATAAATATCTCAGAGGAGAAACATTGTCTGTTGATCAGGCCTTTGTAGTTAAAAATGATCAGTCAGAGGACATAAAAGCCGGTGATTATTTAATAATCTGCCTTGATAAATATCCTGTAGGATATTCAAAATTGCAACAGCAGGGTAATTTGAAAAATCTTTACCCCGCTGCCTGGCGCAGACGTAATTGATTAGATTTTTTGAGAAATAAGGTGGCAAAATGAAAGCTAATATATGTCAGAAATTAAAAACTCCATTTCTGCTCTGGCAGACTGTATTCAAAAATCCTGTTGATTTTATTGAGCTTCTTATAGAAGCCAGATCTGGCAATAGGAGCATAAGCGGGTCAATGAATTACAGGGATAGTCAAAATGATTTTCAGGCTGTTCTGCCGGGAGAAAAGTGGCAGGGGACAGCTGAACAAATCAATGACTGGCTGCTCGATCATATATCAAGATACGATAGTGTCAGACTAGTTCTACGTCTTAGAGGTAAATCACAGCTTATTGAGGCAGATAATAAAGGAGTCAAATATCAGCCAAATTACAAAGATGATAAACCGGCAAAACAGAAAATTAAAAAACATAGTTACGGAGCTTCTGAAAAAAGAGACTATAAAATAAAGATAGATGAAGCCGCCGATTTACTTATGGCTATTGACATAATAGATGCATCAGGTAAATTAAAAAACGACAAATGGCGTAAATATCATCAGATAGACCGGTTTGTTGAGCTTGCCGAACCTGTGCTGAATCAATTGGCAAAAGAACAAGGTACTCTGGAGATTTTTGATCTTGCTTGCGGCAAATCATATCTTTCATTTGTTCTTAACTATTTTATCAAGGAAAAAATGGACCTGCCATGTAATTTTACCGGTATTGATATCAGTGAAGATGTAGTTCAATCCTCTCGTAAGCTGGCACAGAAACTATCGTACAGAAATATGAAATTTGAATGTATGGATCTGAGAGATTTTGAGCCACAGGGCAAAGTTTCTCTTTGCATTAGTCTTCATGCTTGTGATACGGCAACCGACATGGCTATAGCGGCAGCAGTAAAAGCCAATAGCAAGGCTGTTATTGTTGTTCCCTGTTGTCAAAGAGAGCTGCTTGCGGCTGATTATAAAATGGAAACTTTGGCTTCAAGTGTTATGACTGCAGGTATATTAAAAGCAAGACTAGCAGATATAATAACTGATGGCATGCGTCTTTTGCTGTTGCGCAGCTCAGGCTACGAAACCTCGGTTATAGAGTATATTTCGCCTTTGGAAACTCCAAAAAATTTAATGATAAAGGCGATTTTAACTGGCAATTATAATCAAAAATCTTGGCTGGAATATCAAAAATTGGTAAAAAGTTGTGATGCTGAGATTACGCTTGGAAAGGAATTGAATTCTATGATAAAGAAAAATATGAATCAGACCAGCGAGGCAATTTTAAATCCCAAAACTGAAGATAATAAATCATCTGATAATTTTGTGAAAATTACAATTGCAACCGGCAATAAAGATAAAGTAAAAGAGATCAAAGAAATTATTGATATTGATGCAATTAAATGGCAGACAATGGATGAAGCTGGTTTTAAGGGCGAAATAATTGAAGATGGCGATAGCTACAAAGCAAATGCTCTTATAAAAGCAAGAGCTGTCCAGGAATTTTGTAAAGGCTGGGTTATTGCCGATGATTCAGGGTTGTCGGTTGATGTTCTGGATGGTGCCCCCGGTATTTATTCAGCTAGATTTGCAGGTGAATCCGCAGGCTATAAAGATAAGATAGCATGCCTTCATAAAATGCTTGAAGAATGGCCGCAAAATGAATGGTCTGCTTCTTTTGTTTGTGCAATAGCTTTGATTGCGCCAGATGGTAGAGAGTGGACAGTTGAAGAAAGAGTTAATGGTATAATAGCTGCAGAAGCTGCCGGTGAAAACGGTTTTGGGTATGATCCTATTTTTTATGTGCCTGAATATGATTGCACAACGGCTCAAATGACACCGGAACAAAAACATGCTATCAGTCATCGAGGCAAGGCTCTGAGAGCACTTATGGACATTATTGAAAGAGAGAATTTATTAAATGACTAGTAATCAAGGCAATGAAGCTTTTGATCAACCTGGCATTTCTCCAGAAGAGTTGACCAGAATAAAACAACTTGACGAAATACGTCTGCTGGTGATTTCTGATACTCACAATGTAAAATCCGCAGCTGTTAGAGCTTTGAAGAAGGCACCGGCTACTGATCTGATTTTGCATCTTGGCGACCATGTTGGCGATTATAAAGAATTGAGAGATCGTCTGGATAAGCCTCTTATAGCTGTAAGAGGCAATTGTGATGAAGGAACAAACAGCTTTCTTCCAGACCGCAAGATATTGGCTCTTTCTGGTTATAATATACTTATGCTACATGGTCATAATCGTCAGATAGATGTTAAAAAAAGCCTTCTAATGCTAAAAAAATATGTTATTAAATGCGAAACCAGGATTGATTTGGTTCTATTCGGGCATACACATTTAGCTTATGATGAAACTATAGATTTAACAGACCGGCAGATTCGTCTTCTCAATCCGGGAAGCTGTGGTTTCAGCCTCGATAATCATAATCATGCTCTTGAAATCATACTAAGTAGCAACCTGATTCAAATAAATAAAATAGTATAAAATATTTCTTCATCAGAATCCTTGTATATTTTTGCTATTGACCTTGTTCGATTGACATGTTATATTATGGAGCGCGTACGAATGTATTTGTGGCACGGACAATAGGCTGAGCCTGATATACTTGACATAATAATAAAAATTATGTTTTGAGGGGGCATCATTTGTGGCTGAAAGCGAATTTTTTCTGGTTAAATCAGACATGCTGCCGGAAGTTTTTGTTAAGGTGATGGCAGTAAAAAGGTTGCTTAACTCTGGTAAAGCTGAATCTGTGAATGAGGCTGTACAGAAAGTCGGGTTAAGTAGAAGCGCATATTATAAATACAAAGATGCTGTATTGCCTTTTTATGAATCTTCTAAAGGCAGAATGGTGACTTTGATTTTTGCGGTAGAGAATTTCCCTGGAATTCTTTCTGGCATAATAAACTGTATGGCAAGAGTAAAAGCCAATGTTTTGACTATAAACCAGAATATACCTTTGAACGGGCTTGCAGATGTGTCCATTTCAGTCGAAACAGATAAAATGACAGTGACTCTTGAGCAGCTGCTTGATGAACTTAGTAATATACCCGGTGTCAGATCTTACAAAATTTTGGCAAGAGAGTGAAATGGAGGCATGGATATGATAGATATAGCAATTTTAGGTTATGGTGTTGTTGGATCAGGTGTGGCCGAAGTATGCAGAATGAATAATGAGTCTATTCGCAGACGTGCAGGAAAAGCAATAAATATTAAGAGGATTCTTGATCTAAGAGATTTCCCTGAGGATCCATATGGTGACAGAGTTACCCACAATGCTGATGATATCATCAATGATCCTGAAATCGTCGTTGTTGTTGAAACCATAGGTGGTGCCGGTTTTGCTTATGAAATGACCAAGAGGGCATTGTCTTCCGGTAAGCATGTTGTTACGTCCAATAAAGAGCTTGTAGCCAAACATGGACCAGAACTGATGTCAATAGCACAGAAGAACAATGTGAATTATTTGTTTGAAGCCAGCGTTGGCGGAGGTATTCCTATTATCCGTCCGATGCATAAATGTTTAGCTGCAAATGAAATAGACCGTATAACAGGTATTCTTAACGGCACTACAAATTACATCTTGACCAGAATGGAAGAAAGCGGCATCTCTTTTGCCGAAGCTTTGAAAGAAGCTCAGGATCTAGGTTTTGCCGAACAGAATCCGGCCGCCGATGTCGATGGGATTGATGCTTGCAGGAAAATTGCTATTTTAAGCAGTATTGCTTTTGGTGAGTATATAGATAGTGATATGATTCATACAGAAGGAATAAGTTCGGTAACAGTTAGAGATATGGCTTATGCAAAAAAACTTAATTGCAAGGTTAAACTGTTGGGGATTCTTCATCGCCGTGCTGAAAAAATGGCAGATATTATTGTTGCACCCATGCTTTTGCCATTAAGCCATCCTGTCGCTGTTGCCAGCGGAGCTTTTAACGCAATTATGGTAACCGGCAATGCCCTGGGAGAATCCATGTTTTATGGGCAAGGCGCAGGTAAGCTGCCGACGGCCAGTGCAGTTGTAGCAGATGTAATTGAATGTATGCTGCATCTGAACCGCATACCGCATGATATTTCATGGGATCAGAGTCACAGAGAAAATATTATACCGCATAGTGATTGTCCGGTTAAGGTGCTTGTAAGATTGAAGTCTTCTTGTGATTTTGTCAAGGCTGAAGAGCTTTTTTCTCATTATGGTTTTGAAAAAATTGAGTCAATTTTCGATGATGAAATAGCTTATAAAGTAGGAACAGATAAAGTTAATACTCTGTTTGAATATAACTGGCAGTTGATTATGCAGCAGCTGGGAGAAGAGGTTGTCTCGGCACTGCGTTTCTGGCAGCCATGATATGACCAGACAAAAATTTTGAGGAAACTATTTTGCAATGATTGAAAAAACCTGCCAGAAGCTTATTACAGCTCATGGCAGGTTTTTTGTTGTTATAATTGCAACTATTACAAAAAATCAGATTTGGTTTTTACAGTAATTGTCATATAACAGTTCCAGCTTACGCATCAAGTCATCCATCTCCTGCTGCAATGCAGAGGCCTTACGTAAATTTTTGGTATCAAGAGCTTGACGTATTTCATTGAACAGGCAAACCTGATCAAAAGTATCTTTAGCAAGATGTATTCTTAATGCCTCAATTTCGTGCCATAAACTATCATCATATTCTGAAGAATGATGTAGCTTTACACATTTTCTAACTCTTGTTAAATTATTTTGCAAAATTCTCTCGCTTAGTTCCATTTCCCATATATCAAGCATCGCTTTAGAATATGAAGTAATAATTCTGTCTGTAAACACATTACCTCGGCAAAGTATTTCCAATCCCTCATCCTGATGCAGCAGATTTCTTAAAGTCTCATAAACGCAGGCTGGTGGTTTGCCGAATATTTGATCTCTTTCTTCGTCGGTGAAGGTGAGAAAAACATCGTCTTCACTTCTGTATTGCCTTTCTTTTGCCAGATATAATGCTTCTTCACCAGGCTGCTTGCAGAATTCTTTTTCCAGATCCTTGCTTTGGCGATTATTCTCCACAACATGGGCAATCCCATCAAGCATACATTGATAAACTGCAGCCAATGTTATAAAAACATTTGTATGTGGATTAGGTGATCTAAGTTCAAAACGGGTTGCCATCGGGGATTCAGCACTTCTGATTAATCCGCAGAGAACTGTGCGATTACGGGAAGGAGAATTAACATTACGTCCTAAAGAAGCTACGGCATGAGTAGGAGCTTCAAAGCCTGGTTTAAGACGATTGAAAGCATCATTGCTGACAGTTATAAAAGGACTGATAGAATCGTAATGCTTCATTAATCCCATCAGAGCACCCCAGCCGATCTCATGTAAAAAATCACTATCATAATCAACAGGGGAGAACAGGTTTATCCGACGTCCATTTTTTAGCAAAGCCACTGCATTGACATGAATATGCTCACCACTTCCTGCGACACCATCGATAGGTTTTGCAAGAAATGTTACTTCAAGGCCATGTAGTCGGAAAACTTCTTTTATAAAAATTCTGGCATAAAGTTCATTGTCTGCCGCTTGCATCGCATCAGAAAATTTCCAGTCAATTTCCAGTTGCTCCAGAATATGATCCATATCACCTGAGCCTGTAAGATGAGCTTTGATGCCGCCCACTTCTTTATGTCCCATTTCAGGTTTGAAGCCATAAAGTTCAAGAAGCTCAATAGCCTGCTCCATGGCAGTTCTGACGACGCCTTTTGTACGTTTCCAATATTGCTCCTTAAGTCCTTGTGAAACAGATAATTGCTCTTTGCTGACAATATCGTCAGGTGTTCTGACCCAAAATTCAAGCTCTGTTGCAACAGTAAGTGATATATCTTCAATATCATCCGGGCTGATCTGCCAGGCATCACAGATTTGAGGATAATTAGCGATTAGGGTTTTCATTTCATAATCGAAACGCTCACATGCTCTTCTAAGCAAAGAACGTGAACAGACAAGATCACCATTGTGACTTAAAAATGAGGGAATACGCAAAGTGCCACAAGGATTTGCTATTTCACCATCACCATCTATATTTTCATAATTATAGTCAACAAACCATGTTACAGACAAATCAGCAACAAAATCCACTTTTCCGTCATTTAGAGTTGCTATTCCCGGAAGAACAACAGAAGATCCGTCCGTTTGAACACCTCCTGTAAGATACGCTTCAATATCATCAAGAAACAATTTAACAGGTATTTTTTCGTCTGTGTCATTTCCTGCCAGATCAATAGCTGAAAGTGATACAAATTTAATTTCCGGGTGTCCTTGCAGAATCTGGCGAATAGCTTCAGGTGTATGACTATCAACCGGAATTTTATATAATAATTGCGGTCTGATTATAAAATGATTCTTCAACATAATTAATTCCCCTCTTTCCATGTTATTCTCTATTTTATCCTAAATGATGCTATCGTCAACATAACATCTTTGTATAGACATAATTTGCAATCTTTTTGACAAAAAAAGACTGCTTCTCTCAAAGGGGAAACAGTCTTTCTGTAATTAACAATTCTGTTCAGAATTAATATCTGTTATCGTAATTGTTATTTTGCTGACGTCTTGAATTCTTGCGAGCTCTGCGGCAATCCGGACAACGAACCGGATCATTCTCAAAACCCTTCTCTTTGTAGAATTCCTGTTCACCTTCGGTAAAAGCGAATTCTGCTCCACAGTCTTTACAGTTAATCATTTTGTCTGGCATTGGTCTTGACCTCCATTAAATTATCGGAAAAAGAATGCATGACAGTGGCTAACCTGATTTGGAATAAGGAGGCATAGACCTTCTATTCTGATTAGGGTTGGGCGCAGCCTGTAAACAAGCTAAATCCGTTGTGCTGATAATAGCATACATGATATAATGTGACAAGTACTTTTTTGTAAATATGCTGTGATATTCATGCTGGATTACAAAAAAAACTGTATGAAATGTCATAAAGGAGACTGTCAATGAAAATAAAAGAGTGTGTAGAGGTTTTGCAGGCGGAAGTTCTGGTACCAGGTTCGAATATGGATATCGATATTAAAGTCGCCTGTGGAGCTGATCTGATGAGTGATGTAATGGCTTTTGCCTGTTCCAGCAATGAGATGATGCTGACAGGACTTGTTAATCCTCAGACTATCAGAACAGCTGAAATGATGGATGTAAAAGTTGTTGTTTTTGTTAGGGGGAAAGTGCCTGGTGATCAGATGCTTGATCTGGCCAGGGACAGAGATATATGTATTATGTCTACACCGCTTCCAATGTTCACTGCTTGTGGTTTGCTGCATGAAGCAGGTATAAAAGGGAAGGGGGAGTGACATCTGGAATCGGTGAAACTTGATTTTGTCATCAGGGGATCTGACTTTATTAATGCCGGAGAGGCATCAAGCGGTACGAAAAAGGCATTGACCAGGTTGGGAATTGCACCGGCTGCAATAAAAAGGGCAGCAATTGCTATGTATGAGGCGGAACTTAATGCCGTTATACATGCAGGAGGCGGCAGGGCAGAAGTTGAAATTTATTCTGATCATATAGAAATAAAAGTTATAGATCAGGGTCCCGGTATTCCAGATGTTGAACTGGCAATGCAGGAAGGCTGGTCTACTGCTCCTGACATTGCTAGAGAAATGGGTTTTGGAGCAGGTATGGGTTTGCCCAATATCAAGAGGAATTCTGATGATATGCAAATAGATACAGTAATTGGTCGGGGGACTACATTAACTATGGTAGTTAATTTCTAGATTTAGTAGTAACCTGCTATGATATAAAGTCCTGTTTAATCTTATAGTGGAACAGAAATTCAAGTTTAAACTTGTGATTAAATTCATGATTAAAACAGATATCTGACATCATAGTTGATCAGCATGCTGGCGGAGGGAAATTATGTCCAAACTGCATTCAGTCAAGCTCAACCGGGAATTGTGCTTTGGCTGTACTAACTGTATAAAAAGATGTCCGACTCAAGCTATAAGGGTAAGAGACGGCAAAGCTCAAATAGCTGAAAACAGATGTATAGATTGTGGAGAATGTATAAGATCTTGTCCGCACCATGCAAAAAGTGCCGTGATGGATCCTTTTGATGTTTTACATAATTACCGCTGGAAAATTGCTCTTGCTGCTCCGTCTCTTTACGCACAGTTTGGGGCTCCTGCAAATAGAACCATGGTATTGGCTGCGTTGAAAAATGTCGGATTTGATGATGTTTATGAAGTTGCTATCGGAGCTGATATAGTGACACATAAAACATCTGAATATCTTCAGACTATTATTAACAGTAGTCTGGCAAAAGATAAAAAATTGCCGCTGATTTCATCTGCATGTCCTGCGGTAGTCAGACTGGTACAGATGAAATATCCTGGGCTTATAGATAATCTTGTGCCTTTTGATGCACCTGTTGATGTCACTGCACACATAGCAAGAAAAGAAGCTCTGAAAAAAACTGATTATAAAGCTGATGAAATAGGGATATTTTTTATCAGTCCCTGTCCTGCCAAAAGAACTGCTGTTGTAAATCCCATAGGACAGGATAAATCTGAAATAGACGGGGTAATTGCTATATCAGATGCATATCCGCTGATTCTGGCCAAACTGGAAAAACTTACTGTTGAACAGGTTCGCAGTTTCGATCAGAAGTTAATGGCTACTTTTAGCGGAGTTCGCTGGGGGTATACAGGAGGAGAAGCAATAGCTATGAATACAGAAAAGTATCTGGCTGTTGATGGGATTCATAATGTAATATCTATTCTAGAAGAAGTAGAAAATGAAAGATTGAAGGATATAGATTTTATTGAAGCCAATTCATGTATGGGTGGATGCATAGGTGGTCCTTTAACGGTAGCAAACCGCTATTCGGCAAAATCAAGACAAAGAGGTTATATTAATGAAGCAAAGCATCTTGCCTCAAAACATCCTGATCATGTATATCCATATAAATCAGAAAAAGTAAAAGTATGGGCAAAACCGATTGATCCTAATCCTGCTATGCAGCTTGACAGGAATATTTTCAAAGCTTTGGAAAAATATGAGCAAATGGAAAAAATAGTCAAAAATCTGCCTGGTCTGGATTGTGGAGCCTGCGGAGCACCAGATTGCCTGGCTCTTGCTGAAGATATTGTCAGAGGAGAAGGCAGGGAAACAGATTGTATTTTCAAATTAAAAGAAAAAATCAGAGATGTTGCGGAACAAATGGGAGAGCTTGAAGCCGCTATGAACAAACTTGGAGCCGACCAACATATTAAACCGGATGAAAGTGATTAAGCTTAAATAAAAAGGGTTTAACTATAAGGGAAAATGTAATAAAAGACTACAAAAAGAACTTAGAAACAGAGGTTATAGAATGGCAAAACTTAGTGATCTGATGGAACCGCTGCAGTGTCAAATATTATGTGGTGAAGATAATTTAAATGTTGAGGTAAAAGGAGGTTATGCCTGTGATCTCTTAAGTTGGGTTATCTCAAGAATAGAAGCCGGTGAAGTCTGGATGACAATATTAAACAGCGTTAATGTTATTGCAGTGGCTGTGCTGTCTGAATGCAGCTGTGTTCTTCTTACAGAAGGAGTAAAAATGGATGAAGCTGTTCTCGAAAGAGCAAGAGAGAAGGGGATTACTGTAATTACCACGCCTTTCTCCACTTATAAAGCATCTGCTGTTATAGCTTCCTTGCTTGGATAGGAATATGAGTTTAGAAGGGAAAATCAACTCAATAAGATGCGATTTGCATATCCACTCGGCATTATCTCCTTGTGCAGAAGACGAGATGAGCCCTGGAAATATTGTAGGTATGGCAAAACTAAATGAGCTTGATGTAATTGCTGTAACCGATCATCAAAGATGTGGCAATTGTGCAGCAGCAATACATATATCGGAAAAAATAGACGGACCGCTTGTTATTCCTGGAATGGAGGCAGAATCGGCAGAGGAAATACACCTTTTATGTCTTTTTGCCGATTTGGATACTGCTTATAAGTTCGAAAGAATAATTGTATCCAGTCAGATTGTTCAGCCAAACAGACCGGAAATATTTGGTAATCAGTATTATTATGATAGCTCTGACAACATAATAGGAAGTGAAAAAAATCTTTTAATAATGCCAAGCAGCTATAGCTGTGACGAACTTGCAGCAGCCGTGTTCTCTCTGGGTGGAGCCTGCCTGCCCGCTCATGTTGATCGTCAGGCAAACAGTATGCTATCTACATTAGGAACTATACCAGAAGATTTTCCGGGAACATGGATAGAGTTTTCTAAAAATTCTAATCCGGAAGAGTTTTTCGATCGTAGACCGGAACTTCGTAAATATCGATGGCTAAAGGATTCTGATGCCCATAGATTAGAAAATATTCTCGATCCTGGATGGCCGATAAGACTTCCTGGATTTACCAAGGACGATAAAGGTCGCAGACTTCTGATTGACCGCTTGAGAGAAAAATAGTTATCTGCCATTGCCCGTATTTATGGATAGTGCTATAATACTTCGAGCAGGATTATTGGTGGTGCTTATGAGAGATCTTTCTTTACATTTAATGGATATTGTCCAGAACTCACTGAAAGCTGGTGCGACCAGAGTAAAGATTGATTTTAAAGCAGATACTGATAAAGACTTGCTGTTTCTGACTATAGAAGATAATGGTCATGGGATGTCTGAAGAGATGATTTCTGTAGTAACCGATCCTTTTGTTACTACCAGAACAACTCGATCGATTGGCTTAGGAATACCGCTGCTTAAGGAACATTGCGAGTTAACCGGCGGTGAACTGCGATTAACGTCAAAAGTTGGCTTAGGTACGATTTTGTATGCTTCTTTTGGCATCAGTAGTATTGACAGAATGCCTCTTGGTGATATCAGTGATACTATGACTGCTTTAGTATTGTCAGATCCACAAATTGATTATTGTGTCAGTTTCAGCTCTGTAAACGGGAATTTTGAGTTGAACTGGCAGGATATAAGGAATCAGCTTGAGGACGTGCCGCTTAATGAGCCAGCCGTACTTGAGTGGATTCAAGGAAATTTGGCTGAAAAACAACAGTATATATTCGGAGGTGTCTTACATGAAATCACTCGCTGAACTGGAAGCAATACGTCAAAAAGCTAAGGCTGATCTGGCTGCCCGTACTGAAGGTGGCCGCAAGGTTGTTGTAGGAATGGCTACTTGTGGAATCGCATCTGGCGCTCGCCCTGTAATGAACGCAATGGTAGAAGAGTTGCGCACACGCAATGTCAATGATATTGCGGTGACTATGACAGGCTGTATAGGTGTTTGCAGACTTGAACCTATAGTAGAAGTTTTCGAGGAAAATGGCGATAAGGTAACTTATGTAAAAATGGATACAGCCAAGGCTAAGCGTGTCGTGGTTGAGCATCTGATTAACGGCCAGATTTGTCAGGATTTGACAATTGGAGCAGTAGAAGACGAGGCGAAATAATCCTGAACTGACTGGGGGATCTCCTAAGTTAGTTTCTGATTGCAATAGACAGGAGACTTCAGCGTGCGTTAATAATGTACGTCAGTCTCCTGTTTTGCCTATAAAATTAAAAATATATTATTTAGTAAGGAGGAGGCAAAGCGGATATCAAGGATAGTTTTGCCAGTTTCGATGAATTTTATCATCACGTTAGAAGCACTAAAATTTTATAAATTGAAATCTGAAAAAACTGTACAGCGATTATTTATATCATTGTTTATTTTGAATGCAGGTATCTGGTTTCTCCCTTTTGTTGACCCTGATTTTTCCAGCGTATATAATTCGTTGAATGATTTTGCTTCCGGGCAAGTCACACCAATTGTGCTGACAAGAGGAAATATTATTTTCTTGGGTCTTTCACTTGTAGTTCAACTTATAAACTTTTTATTGATTTTTGTTTATGCGGCTATGTTTGTAGGCGAGAAAAATAGTGCTGGTAAGTATAAGCTTGGAGAAATGAGTAAATTCAGTTTGCCCAGACTTCTTATTCTTATTGGACTTCTTATTGTGCCTGCTGTTTTGTCGGCTTTTTTGTTTATGATCCCTTTGATCATATTTGTTTTTATGATGTATTTTCTGCCGCTTAATATGTTTATCCAGAAAAAGAATTTATCTGAATCTATGCAGCTTAGTTTTGAGCAAACCAAAGGGGCACGCCTGATGATATTTTTTCAGGTTTTGTTTTTATCTTTGATTTTGACTTTGCCGGAATCATTATTGCTTAGTATCATAAGTAATAATTTTATAGCGACCATATTTATACAGTCCTTTTTTACTGTTTATTTAACATTGTCACAAGGGCGTCTTATGGGGATATATTATCTTTATCTTGTTAAAAAAGACCCTGTTGTGGTACCATCTATTCCTAATAATCAAGACAAAGGGGAAAAGTGATCAAGTGGTTGTTTGGGAAATTGCCACTAAATAATCCCCGAGGAGGGAAAAATGTCTGATATAAAAAAAATAGCGATTGAAAAACATAGTGAGTGGAAGGGTAAAATAGAGGTTATTTCTCGTGCACCTGTAGCAAGTAGGGAAGACCTTTCTATTGCTTATACTCCAGGTGTGGCTGAGCCTTGTCTGGAAATTTCAAAAGATGTTGATTTGTCTTACGAATATACTCGCCGTTGGAACATGGTAGCAGTAGTGACCGATGGTACTGCTGTTCTTGGACTTGGTGATATAGGGCCAGAAGCAGGTATGCCTGTAATGGAAGGCAAATGTGTTCTTTTTAAAGAGTTCGGTGATGTTGATGCTTTCCCTTTGTGTATACGTTCAAAGGACGTTGATGAGATTGTAAATACTGTTAGATTACTGGCTGGTAGTTTTGGCGGTATCAATCTGGAAGATATCTCTGCTCCTCGTTGTTTTGAAATCGAGCAGAAATTAAAAGAATGCTGTGACATTCCGATTTTCCATGATGATCAGCATGGTACTGCAGTTGTTACTCTGGCAGGCATGATAAATGGTCTTCGTATAGTTGATAAAGATTTGAAAACCTGTAGTGTTGTTGTAAATGGTGCAGGGGCTGCGGCTACAGCAATCGTAAAACTTCTTATGTCAATGGGTCTTAGCGATGTTGTGCTGTGCGATCGTTCAGGTGCAATTTATGAGGGGCGCGACAACCTCAATTCAGCAAAAGAAGAAATGGCAAAATTAACAAACAAGAAAATGAAAAAAGGTAAACTTGAAGATGTTATCAAAGGCGCTGATGTTTTCATAGGAGTGTCGGCACCTGATTCCGTTAACCAGGAAATGGTTAAATCTATGGCGGCAAATCCAGTTATTTTTGCCTGCGCCAATCCGGTGCCTGAAATAATGCCTGATTTGGCAATAGAGGCAGGTGCAGCAGTTGTTGCGACCGGGCGTTCAGATTTTGCCAATCAGATTAATAATGTTCTGGCTTTCCCTGGTATCTTCCGTGGAACTCTTGACGTTAGAGCCAGTGACATAAATAATGAAATGAAGATTGCTGCTGCTTATGCAATCGCTGATCTGGTAACTGCAGAAGAATTGAAAGCAGATTATATTATACCTTCTGCTTTTGATAAACGTGTTGGGCCTGCGGTGGCCAAGGCAGTAGCCAAAGCTGCACGAGAAAGTGGTGTGGCTCGTATCTGAAGAAATTGAAGGATCTTGGAGGTGCTAATAATGATTGACAAAAAAGAAGAGATTTTACAGCTTCTGGAAAATAATGCAAGATTATCTGTCGATGAAATTGCGGTGATGACTGAATTATCTGTCGATGAGGTGAAAGCCTGTATTGATGAATTTGAACAGTCGGGAATCATTCTGGGATATGGTGCAATTGTGAATTGGGAAAAAACACCTGTTGCGCCTGTTACTGCTTTGATTGAAGTAAATGTAACACCTCAGCGTGATCAGGGGTTTGATGCTATAGCGCAAAGAATATACAGATATCCAGAAGTGAAGTCCTGTTACCTGATGTCAGGCGGATATGATCTTATGGTCATACTTGAGGATACAAATCTCAAAGATGTAGCGATGTTTGTGTCAGAGAAAATAGCACCTCTGGAATCGGTTATTTCAACCAGAACACATTTTGTTTTGCGCAAGTATAAAATGAACGGAACGGAATTTTTTAATGAAAACGAGGATGACCGGGAGGCCATTATATTATGAATAAACAGGAACAGAATATGACGACGGATGCCAGATCTGTAAATGATCTTGACAGTTTTTTGTCTGATCGTGTCAAATCTGTACCTCCTTCTGCTATTCGTCGTTTCTTTGATCTGGCAAATGAAATGAAGGGCCAGGTTATATCTTTGTCGATAGGTGAACCTGATTTTGTTACACCCTGGGCTATTAGGGAAGCTGGTATTTTTTCTCTCGAACAAGGACATACTCATTATTCTCCTAATCAGGGGTATATTGAATTAAGGGAAGCTGTAAGCAGCTATATGTCGGGTCAATACAGCTTAAAATATGATCCCAGAACAGAGGTTGTTATTTCTGTAGGCGGTAGTGAAGCTATAGACCTTTGTGTCAGAGCAATTGTTAATCCTGGTGATGAGGTCATTATTCCTGAGCCGTGTTTTGTAGCATATAAAGCATGTGTTAGTCTTGCAGGGGGCATTCCTGTAACTATTGACTGCAAACAGGAAAATGGTTTTAAACTTACTGCTGCTCAGCTTGAGAGTGCAATAACGCCAAAAACAAAGCTTCTAATGTTAGGTTATCCGAACAACCCTACCGGTGCAGTTATGAGTAAAGAAGAATTGCAGAAACTGGTTGATGTGATTGCCGATAAACCTATCATGGTATTGTCAGATGAGCTTTATGCGGAATTAACATATGAACCTGCTCAGCATGATTCTATAATTACATTGCCGGGAATGCGTGACCGCAGTGTTCTGATTGGTGGTTTTTCTAAAGCGTTTGCTATGACCGGCTGGCGGATAGGCTATGCCTGCGGACCTGAAAAAATCATTAGTGCCATGAACAAAATACATCAATATGCTATTATGTCGTCGCCTTCGACTGCACAAGATGCAGCAATTGAAGCTATGCGCAACAGTGAGAAACATATTGAGCCAATGCGCGCCGAGTATAATAGACGCCGCCGCTTTGTTGTAAATGCCTGTCGTGAGGCGGGGCTTGAATGTTTCGAGCCTTTAGGTGCTTTTTATGTTTTCCCTGATATCAGTTCTACCGGGATGACTTCAACAGAGTTTTGTGAAAGATTCCTTAATGAGGAGAAAGTAGCAATAGTTCCTGGTAATGCTTTTGGTCAGTGTGGGGAAGGTTTTGTCAGAATAAGCTATGCGGCATCTATGGAAAATATACGTAAAGCCATGGATAGGCTGAAATCTTTTGTAGCCAGGAGTAAACAGAATGTTTGAATTTGAACAATATCAGCAACAGTTGGAGTTAAATTCCCAGTCGCTGAAAACTTTGAAGGAAGCTTTGCATATCAGCAAAGTTCTGGATGAAGTAGCAGAACTTGAAGCCAGAGCCCAGGAACCAGGTTTTTGGGAAGACGTTGAACGAGCTCAGAAAATACAAACTAAGGTAAAACATCTGCAAAATAAAGTGGATCGTTATAATAGACTTGAAAGTGAACAGGCAGATCTTGAAGTTCTCTGTGAACTTGGAATAGAAGCCGAAGACAGCAGTCTGATTGAAGAGCTTTCAACAGGTCTTGTATCATGGCAGGAAGCTTTTGAGAAAATGCGTCTGGAGACTCTTTTTACCGGTGAATATGATGGTAATAATGCTATGCTGACTTTGCATGCCGGTGCTGGAGGTACAGAGGCACAGGACTGGACAGAAATGCTTTATCGTATGTATACACGCTGGGCTGAAGATCATGATTTTCAGGTAAAGCTGCTTGATATTCTGGATGGAGATGAAGCAGGTCTCAAGAGTGTTTCTTTTATGATTATTGGCGAAAATGCATATGGATATATGAAGTCAGAAATGGGTGTACACCGACTTGTAAGAATATCTCCTTTTGACTCTTCAGGCCGCAGACATACTTCTTTTGCTTCGCTTGAGGTTATGCCGGAGCTTGATGATTCAATTGATATTGATATCAGATCGGAAGATCTCAGAGTAGATACTTACCGTGCGTCAGGTGCGGGTGGTCAGCATGTTAACAAAACAGAATCAGCTATTAGAATTACACATTTGCCAACAGGTGTTGTTGTTTCCTGTCAGACTGAAAGATCTCAGGTTCAAAACAGAGAAACAGCAATGAATATGCTCAAAGCCAAGCTTTTTGCTTTGGCACGTGCTGCTCAGATGGATAAAATAGAGGATTTAAAAGGTAATCAACTGGAAATTGCCTGGGGAAGTCAGATAAGATCATATGTTTTTTGTCCTTATACCATGGTTAAAGATCATAGGACAGGATATGAAAAGGTTGATGTTGACAAGGTTATGGATGGTGATCTTGATGGCTTCATCAACGCCTTTTTGTCTGGTATGAAAATTGAAAAATAGTTTTTTGGCCTTGCTTTTGCAAGGCTTTTTTTCTTTAATCAAATAACTATGATTAATAAAAGTTTTATTGATGGAGTGCACTATGTCTGATTTACAGTATGAATCAAGTGGTATTTTGGAACAGAAAAAATATTTGCTTTTGGCATGTCATGTTCTTTGGAGAGAATTTTCTCAGGTTGCCGCGCAGTCACCACATGAAATATTCCCTGTTTTTCTCAAACAAGGTCTGCATAATGAGCCAGATAATCTCAGAAAACAGGTTCAAGAACAAATTGATGAAGCAGATAAGATTGCACAGGAAAAAAGAGAAGATCTTGGCAATGATATGCCTTATGATGCTATCTTGCTAGGATATGGACTGTGCAGCAATGGTATAGCAGGACTAAAAAGCAAATATCACAAAATAATAGTGCCTCGTGCTCATGATTGTATAACTTTATTTCTTGGTGACAAAAACAAATACAGACAGTATTTTGATGATCATCCGGGCATATACTGGTATTGTGGCGGGTGGATTGCTACCGGTACAATGCCGGGTGAAGACCGTATAGAAACTTTGCGCCGTATTTATACAGAAAAATACGAAGATGAAGATACGGTAGAGTATTTGATCAGTGAAGAAAAACGCTGGATGGATGAATATAGTCAAGCTTGCTTTATCAAGCAAAATGATCTTGAAATTTCTGCTCCTGAAAAAAAATCATGGCAAAATTATACAAAGAAATGTGCTGATTATTGTGGTTGGAAGTATTCTGAACTAGACGGTAATTTAGAGATAATAAAAAATCTGGTAAATGGCAATTGGCAGACAGAAGATTTCCTGATTGTGCCGCCTGAACATGCAATACAGCCTTCTTTTGATGATACTATTATCAGTTCTGTTAAAGACGAATTGAAAGACGATTGACTATATTAATTGCCCTTGTTACTATAAAGTGTACTAATTTTGGATTTATGTAATTTAGGAGGATAATATGTCAAAAAGAGTTTTGGTTGTAATGGGTAGTGATTCAGATTTTCCCGTTATGGAGTCATGTTTCAGAATGTTGCAGGATCTGGGTTTGTCATATGAGGCACATGTTTGTTCTGCTCATCGTACACCCGACCAGGCTGCCGAGCTTTCAAAAAAAGCCAGAGATAACGGATTTGGAGTTATTATTGCTGCTGCCGGTCTGGCCGCACATTTGCCGGGTGTTCTTGCAGCTTATACTATTTTACCGGTTATTGGTGTTCCTATCAGAGGTGGTGCACTAAATGGTCAGGATGCATTGTATTCAATAGCTCAGATGCCTGCTGGTATCCCGGTGGCTACCGTAGCAATTGATGGAGCAGCTAATGCAGCTATTCTGGCAGCCCAGATTCTTGCCGGAGCAGATGATTCCATCAGTGAAAAGCTAGTAAATTACAAAGAAAATTTAGCAGCAGCAGTGAAGGCCAGACATGAACGTTTACAGGATAAACTGGCTGAATTACGCTAATATATAAGCTAATATAAAGGAGAAAAAACATGTTTCATGATGAATGCGGTGTGTTTGCCGCGCTGGACGTCAGCGGTCGCCGTATGGATGCTTCTAAACTTGCCTGGTATGGTTTGTTTGCGTTACAGCATCGCGGTCAGGATAGTGCAGGTATTGCAGTAAATAATAGTGGTACGATTTTATGCCAAAGGAATCACGGCCTGCTGGTAGAAGGGTTTGATGAGATTACATTGAATATGTTGCAGGGTCATGCAGCAGTAGGCCATGTAAGATACCCTTCTCAGGATGATCCCGGTATAGAAAATGCTCAGCCTATGCTGATTAAGTACAGAGCAGGGCAGATGGCACTGGCAATGAATGGTTCGTTAAATAATAGTGAGGAACTCAGGCAGACCTTACAGGAAAAAGGTGCAATTTTTCAGACTAGTTCAGATGCTGAGGTAATGCTGGCATTACTGGCCAGAAACAGAATTATCAGTAATAATGTTGAAGAATCAATAGAATTAATGATGAAAGATATAAAGGGTGCCTATTCAATAGTGATGATGACACCGGGCAAAGTACTCGGTTTTCGTGATCCTAATGGTATAAGACCTCTTTGTTTAGGTAAGCTGGATGATGTCTGGATTCTGGCTTCAGAGAGCTGTGCGATTGACGCTGTTGGCGGAGAATTCGTCAGAGATGTTAAACCGGGAGAAATTATAAGTATATCTGCTGCTGGTATGAAAAGTATAATGACAGGGGAAAATGCCGATTTATCTGAAAACGAAAATATCAGGAATGGCAAATTATGCTTGTTTGAGTTCGTATACTTCGCAAGACCTGACAGTACAATAGATGGTGCCAATGTTTATGCGGCACGCGATATGGCAGGAAGACTGCTTGCCAGACAGCACCCTTGTGATGCCGATCTTGTAATTGGTGCTCCTGATTCAGGTCTGGCTGCAGCGATCGGTTATGCTGCCGAGTCAGGTATCAAATATGGACAAGGTCTTTTGAAAAACAGGTATGTGGGCAGAACATTTATCCAGCCTACTCAGATGCAAAGAGAACTCACGGTGGCTATGAAGTTTGCAGCTTTGAAGGAAGCTGTTGAAGGACGCAAAATAGTAATGATAGATGATTCTATCGTTCGTGGAACAACCACCAGCCATATAATCAGACTATTAAAAAATGCCGGAGCTCTTGAAGTACATTTGCGAATTGCCTCACCACCGGTTTTTTATCCTTGTTTTTATGGTGTAGATACACCGTCTCAGGAAGAATTATCTGCCTGTAACATGTCTTTGGAGGAAATCAGACAGAAAATAGATGCTGAATCATTGGGCTTTCTTAGTCTTGAAGGTCTGAAAGAGTCTGCAGCAAATCTTAAATGCGGTCATTGTACCGGTTGTTTTAATGGGGTATTTCCTGCTGGTGTACCACATCAGCAAAAAGCAATTCTCAGAACAATAGATCAAGCGGTATTTTTTGACATAAAAGCAGATAAGAAGGTATAAATTATGTTTAGGATAGCAGTATTTGTTTCTGGAGGCGGAACTAATTTGCAGGCTATTATAGATCAGATTGATGATGGTTATCTGTCTGATATTGAGATTGACTGTGTAATAGCTTCAAAACCCGGTACAAAAGCTCAGACGAGAGCTCAGGCAAGGGGCATAGCTAGCTACGTGATTTCCAGAAAAGACTATTCTGATATAGCCTCTTATGATCAGGCTTTACTGAATACTCTTAAGGGAAGAAAAATAGATCTGGTGGTTCTTGCAGGCTTTTTGAGTTTGCTTGGCCCTGATTTTGTCCGTTTTTATGAAAAAAAGATTATCAATATTCATCCATCACTTATTCCGGCTTTCTGCGGTCATGGCCTTTATGGCATCAAACCTCATCAGGCGGCTTTGGAATATGGTGTGAAAATAAGCGGAGCAACAGTTCATTTTGTAGATGAACAGTATGATACCGGACCTATTCTTTTGCAAAAATCTGTGCCGGTAAAAACAACTGATACTGCTGATGAACTTCAGCAAAGGGTTATGAAAGAATCTGAACAGATTATACTGCCACAGGCAATACGCCTGATAGCGGATGGTCGTGTAAGATTTAATGGAAGACATACTATTATCATGGAGGAAGAATAAATGATAAAACGTGCATTATTGAGTGTTTCGGATAAGGCCGGTTTGGTTGACTTGGCTAAAGCTCTGCATGAGATGGGAATTGAACTGATTTCTACAGGTGGAACATCAGCTGCTTTGGCTGCTGCAGGTTTGCCGGTAAAAGCAGTGACTGATCTGACAGGCTTCCCAGAATGTCTTGACGGCAGGGTAAAAACATTACATCCTAAAATTCATGGTGGTATACTTGCTATCCGTGACAATGCTGATCATATGAAGCGTATTGAAGAACTAGGTATAGACACTATTGATCTTGTCATAATCAATTTATATCCTTTTAAACAAACTGTTCAAAAACCAGGTGTAAGCAGAGAAGAGTGTATTGAGAATATTGATATAGGCGGTCCAAGCATGCTTCGTGCTGCGGCAAAAAATCATGGTGATGTTACTGTTCTTACTGATCCTGCTGATTATGAGAGAGTACTTGACGAAATAAGAACTAATGGCGATACTTTGCCTGAAACTCGTTTTTATCTTGCTCGTAAAGTATTTGAGCAGACAGCCGCATATGATGCTTTAATTGCCAATTACTTTTTACGTCAAAGCCCTCCTGAAATGGCACAATTACCTGATCAGCTAACCCTTACCTATGACAAGGTAAGCAGTATGCGCTATGGTGAAAATCCACATCAGAGAGCAACTTTTTACCGTGAAGCATTGCCTGTTTCTGGTTCTTTGCCTCAGGCTGAACAGTTATCGGGAAAAGAATTGTCATATAATAATATTGCCGATACTGATGCGGCTATCGCCCTTTTGAAAGAATTTGCCGAACCGACAGTTGTTGCCATTAAACACGCTAATCCCTGCGGTGTTGGCAGCTCTGATACTCTGATAGGTGCCTGGGATAAAGCTTATGATGCAGATAAAGTTTCTATTTTTGGCGGAATAGTGGCTATGAATCGCACACTTACATTGGAAGTTGCCGAAGCTATGAAACCCGTTTTCTTAGAAGTTATCGTAGCACCTGCATATGATAACGATGCTTTAGAATTGCTCAAAACAAAGAAAAATCTTAGATTGCTTGTACTGCCGCAAGTTGCCGATCCAATAGCAGATGATTCAATTATGTTGAAACAGGTCTATGGTGGTATGTTGATTCAGGATATGGATACTAATGTCCTGAACAGTGATGAAATAGGTATACCTACCAAAATAAAACCCGATGATAAAATGCAGGCAGATCTGCTTTTTGCCATGAAAGTGGTAAAACATGTAAAATCGAATGCGATTGTTCTGGTAAAAGATCAGCAGACGATCGGAATTGGGCCAGGTCAGCCGAACAGAATAACATCTGCACAGATAGCAATAAAAAATGCAGGCGAAAAAGCCAAAGGCTCTATTTTAGGTTCGGATGCATTTTTCCCATTTGCTGATACTGTTGAAGCTGCTGCTGCTGCAGGTATATCAGCAATTATTCAGCCCGGTGGTTCTATTCGTGATCAAGAATCAATAGATGCTTGTGATAAACATGGCATAGCTATGTTAATGACAGGCATAAGGCATTTCCGTCACTGATTTTGCAATCAGGTATGGAGATTTATTTCATCAATGAAAGGAGTCTACCGTAGTTTTTGCCAAGAAAAAATACGGTATCAGTTATTATGAAAGTTTTAGTAGTAGGTGGAGGCGGCAGGGAACATGCTCTAGTCTGGAAACTTAAGCAAAGCTCTCGTATAAGTAAGGTATATTGCGCCCCTGGTAATGCCGGTACGGCTCAGCTAGCAGAAAATATAGCAATTAAGGCTACCGATCTGGCAGCAATGACTGAATTTGCGAAAAAAGAAAAAATTGATCTGGTTGTAGTTGCTCCAGATGATCCGCTTGCTTTAGGTATGGTTGATGAGCTTAGCAAAGCTGGAATAAGGGCTTTTGGCCCCACTGCTGCTGCTGCCCAAATTGAGGCAAGCAAAGCTTTTGCCAAAAAACTGATGCAAAAATATGGTATACCCACAGCAGACTATAATGTTTTTTCTGAACTTCAATCTGCAAATGATTATCTGAATGATTGTGTTTTCCCTATAGTCATTAAAGCTGATGGACTTGCTTTAGGCAAAGGTGTAGTAATTGCTCAGACAAAAGAAGAAGCTAAAGAAGCCGTACGTATGATGATGGAAGAATCTGCATTTGGCACAGCTGGAAATACGGTAGTAATTGAACAATTCCTTCAAGGACCAGAGCTTACTGTTCTGGCTTTTGCAGATGGCAAAACTGTAGTACCGATGATTTCATCAAGAGATCATAAGAGAGCCCTTGATAATGATCAAGGACTCAATACAGGTGGTATGGGTGCCATTGCTCCTGGTAGTGATTTGAATGAAGATCAGGATAAATGGCTGCAAAAAAATATTTTTCAACCAACAATTGATGCTATGAATGCTGAAGGTATTCCGTTTAAAGGTGTAATTTACTTTGGCTTGATGCTTACAGCCTTAGGGCCGAAAGTCATAGAATATAATGCCAGATTTGGTGATCCAGAAGCACAAGCGGTATTACCGCTGCTGCAAACAGATCTGCTGGATATTATTGATGCCTGTATTGATGGTGATCTGGCAAAAACCGAAATCAAATGGAAACAGAAGAATTCATGTGTTGTTGTTATGGCGTCAGGCGGCTACCCTGGAGCTTATCAGACCGGCAAAATTATTTCCGGTCTGAACGATGTCGATGAAGGCATAGTTTTCCATGCCGGAACTAAATTTGACAACGGTGAAGTTGTCACATCAGGAGGCCGTGTTCTTGGAATTACAGCATTGGGTGACAGCAGGGAAGAGGCAATAGATAACGCTTATAAACAGATAGTAAAAATAAGTTTTGATAGTTGTCATTATCGTAAGGATATCGGTCGTACATGAAAAAAATAGGAATCTGCGGCGGAACTTTTGATCCTTTTCACAATGCGCATCTTGCATTAATTGGTGCTGCTGTCTCAAGTGGTAAGATAGATCATTTGTTGGTTATACCTGCAGGAATTCCGCCTCATAAACAAAAGAGAAGTGTTATGCCTGCTATATATCGTTATGAAATGACCAGGCGGGCATTACGCGATTTGTCCGGAATTGAAATTTCTGATCTGGAAATACTTCGTGAAGGCAGATCTTTTACCATTGATACGGTTAAAGCGGTAAAAGATCTCTTTTCCGAGCCTTGTGAAATTTTTCTTATCTACGGATCTGATATAGTATTTGCAATTGAAAGCTGGTATAAACCGGCAGAATTAATGAAGCAATGTAAGTTTTTACTGGCTTTACGCGGTGGTGAAGATAAAAAAGCTGTTGCAGCAAAAGCCAAAATCCTTAAAGAAAAATATGGCGCCAAAATAATATTTTTTGACGCCCCTCTGATTGAACTTTCAAGCTCTTTAGTCAGAGAAAAAATAAATGAACAAGAACAGTGGCAGCAGCTCGTTCCCGGATCAGTAGCAGCCTTTATCATTGATAATGGCATATATAATTTTACAGATGAATATGAGCAGCTTAGAGAAGTGATTGGCAGCAGTTTGTCTGAGATTGAAAAGCTTCTCTGGAAATTTCTTACCAGAAAAAGATTATTACATTCTGTAAATGTTATGATGTATGCAATTCATCTGGCAATAATTCATAAAACCGATCTGAAGCAAACAGCAATTGCAGCTTTACTGCATGATTGCGCCAAGTGCTTGCCGCATGACCAGATTGCCGAACTTGCCTCTAAGGCAGGAGATACCCTGTTGCTTGAAGAAGAACTGGCACATGGCCCTGCCGGAGCTGTGCTGGCAGCTGAAGCTTTTGCCGTTAAAGATCAGGCAATACTAAAGGCAATTCATTATCATACAACCGGTTATGGAGAAATGACAACATTAGATAAAATTATTTATCTTGCCGACAAAATAGAATTAGGCAGAACATATAAGGATCTTGAACCAATCAGAGAAGCAGCTGAATATGATCTTGATAAAGCAATGTTAATATGTATTTCAGAGGTTGAAACTTTTCTCAGAAGAAGTAAAAGACCTTCGCATCCCTATTCAATTGATGCAGTTAAAAAGTTACAAAAACAGCCGGAAAACAATTAGCTTGGCATTAAAGAGCAGAACAGTTGTTTTTCTGCATGTTTTCAGCGATAATATGTTTAATAAATACTAATCGGGTATTTGTGAAAATTTTATTTAATAATAGAAGGAGTGTGATTATTTGACCGCAGAAGAAACCGCAAAGAACATAGTAGAGATTCTTGACAGCAAAAAAGCTCAGGCAATTGAAGTGATAGATGTTGAAGGCAAGACAATTCTTGCTGATCGTTTTGTAATAGCTACAGGCCAGTCAGCTACACATATAAAGGCTCTTGCCGGTGAAGTTGAATTCCAGATGAAAAATAAATGTCAGAGAGTACCTGATCACGTAGAAGGTTATAATACCGGTCGTTGGGTTCTGCTTGATTTTGAAGATGTAATAGTTCATATTTTCCATGAAGAAGAAAGAGATTTTTACAGTCTTGAGAAACTATGGAGAGGAAGCAGGACTGAACCCGTTAGTATAACGGAAACAGTTTGAAATCCCTTTTGGCAAATTTTGACTGGTTTTGACAGATTATGTCGAAGGAAGCAGCAAACACTGCTTCCTTTTTTGTTGTAAAATTCTAACTGTATAAAGCAGCAGTTTCTTATTTTAAGAGGAGGAATGAATATAAAATGTCAAAAAGAAAACTGAGCTCTAATTTCTGGTTTGCTTTAATAATTATATTTATTCTTATTGGCTTGATCTGGCAGCTTATTGCCGATAATAAGGACGGCATTATATTAGAGCGAGGCAATAAGAATTCTGAATTAATGGCTGATATGGAAGATAATAACGATTCGTCAGAGGCAAAATTATCAGATCAAGGCTTAGAACAAGCCGAAGTAATTGAAAATGAAGTACAACAAAATGCAGACCAGAAGACGACAGAAAGTGAAATAATAATTTATCCTGTTTATCTGGTAGGAGCAGTTATCAATCCTGGCATTTATGAAATAGAAAATGAAATATATTTATATCAATTGATTGATTTAGCAGGGGGGATGACAAAAGAGGCTGCTGCTGATAAGATTAACCTTGCAACAAAAATATACGGTAATCAGTTTGTCAGAATACCTACAAAACAAGAATGGCAGGCTGATCCGGAAATACTCTTTATCAGCGGTGATATACCGGAGAGAAAAGTTACTGAAGATGATAAAACCCAGAAAGAGCAAAGCACATCATCTTTAGTAAATATTAATACTGCAGATTCAGCTTTATTGGAAACTCTTCCTGGGATTGGGCCTGTGACAGCTCAGAGTATTATTGATTTTAGGGAAAACAATGGCAAGTTTGCTCGCATTGAAGATATTATGCAAATATCAGGAATTAAAAACAGTCGTTTTGAGCAGATAAAAGATCTGATAACAGTTTGATAATAATTTGAACTCTCAATTTATTTAAAGATCAAATCTCCAGACATTGTTTCAAAATTCCAAGTTTCATTTGAACTTGTTCCTTCAAATAAAATACCGTTGGTTTTCTTTTTTTCTTGGGATTTCATGACAAAAGTATGGTCATTCAACCTCATATTTCCTGACATCGTTTCAAAAACAACATCGACAGATTCATTTGTATTGCCAGTAACAACTATATTTCCAGACAATGTTTCAACTCTGGTTTTGGTATTTTGATCGTATAGCAAATTAACATTTCCAGAAAGACTATTTGCCTCAACTGATCCTGTGATATTATTCAATATTAAATTTCCTGAAAGCGTAGAAAGATTTATTTTTTCTGCATTGGCATTATCTATTGTAAGTTCTGCCGACAAGCCTTCATACATAAAGGACTCCCATGACTTTGTTGTATTTCCTTGTACATAACAGTTGCCCGACAAAGTATTAATCGATATTTTGTCAATATAATCATCAGGAATAATCAGATCTATTATCAGATTGCCGCCTTGATAACCTAATTTTGGATATTTGATTCGAATATCCAACTGATTTCCGTTTTTTATAACTTCCCAGATTAATTCACTTGAACTTCGGTAAGATCCTTTTAAGCTTGCCTCAATCTGATCTCCTTTTGTGGTAACATTTATCTGTTCAGACAATGCAGTCAGATTAATCATACTGATTTTTTCCCATTCTTCCGAGGTTAATATTTCAGTCTGATCTATTTCAAATTTTTCAGTGCCTGCAATATTTATGCCCGGTAGTCTTGTGATACCTGGAAAGTTGAATGGGAAATCATTCGACCAGCTGACAAATCTATTTATACTCGTTAGCTCATTCCAGCCAATAGTACGAGCAGTTAGCATCGCCCCGGCAATTGCAGTAGACAAGAAAACAACTATACAGACAATAATAACTGTAATTAGAATACCTTTTTTCATGATTATCTCCCCTCAGCCCAGCTTTTATTCCAGCGCACATATTTTATGAAACCCAGAACACTTATTTTACTCAGATAATAACTGGCAATTATCAGTAATATGGTTAAAGCTGTCATGGAAATACCGAACAAAACCAGGATTTGAACTTCGACGCCTTGCTGCATAAGGGCAATTGTATATAAAGTTATAGCCGCCACACCGACTCCAAATGCACTTCCCCAGATACCCATCAAAATCCCGATTATTGTAGAAACAACAGGAATAGCAATAAATATATTTATCAAAACAAGAGCAACAACCCTGCCGGAATCAATTTCATTTGGCGCTTGAGTATAAGCTTGATTTGAAGCAGAGTCTTGACTATAAGTTTGATTTGATGTTGTATCTGTATAGCCATTGCTATTTTGCTGACTATCATGCGCATAATTTGGCACATTACTTTGAGAAACATTATAACTATATGTCTCAGCCGCTGTTTTTTCAGACTGTGTATCAAGATCATCTTGATCAGAAGGTATATATTTAGGAACTAAATTGACTTGGCTTCCTGCAGGATACTGTAAAGCTATTTTTTCAGGATCACCAAGCGTAGCTGCAATTTCTTCTGCAGTTTTTCCATCATTAATACCGTCATTAAAGTGATTCTCAAAATCACTCATTATCTCATCAATTTCTGATGTGTTTTGCCGAATTAATGCTTGACGTAATTTTTCTAAAAATTCTTTCTTCTCCATGTTATGTCTCCCCCATAATTTCGTTAACATGACTTACGAACTTTTGCCATTCCTTTAATAGGAGAAAATGACTGGTTCTTCCTTTTTGCGTTATTGCATAATATTTTCTAGGAGGTCCGCCGGAAGATTCCTGCAAATATGTAGTAACATAGCCATCGGCCGCAAGTTTACGCAAAATGGGATATACCGTACCGTCAGAAATTTGTATTCTGTCCGAAAGAGATTGAGCCAGTTCATAACCATAACGTTCATGCTTCATTAACATCGATAAAACGCATAACTCAAGCACGCCTTTCTTAAACTGAATATTCACTTCAGGTAATCCCCCCTTTCAAATCACTATTATATATTGAACAATAGTAATCATAGTATAGGTCAGAGAGGTTGTCAAGATCTAATCTGTGTATTATTATGAAACGTGAGAATTTAGTATTTGGTAGAGAGAGTTTAACGTTTGAACAATAAGATTAATAGTTGATTGAAAGCTTTGTTATTTGATTGAACGATTAAGTATTTATAAAATGGTTAAAAACTTACCAAAGAATAATTTAAATAAAATATTTTGGGGGAGACAACTATGTCAGATTTTTTAGATCCGGTCTATAGACAGACCTTTCGTCATACAAGCTCACATATTATGGCACATGCCGTAAAAAGACTTTATCCCACTGCAAAGTTGGCAATTGGTCCGGCTATTGAGAACGGCTTTTATTATGATTTTGATTGCGATGAATCATTCAGTAATGATGATTTGAAAAAAATAGAAGCAGAGATGAAAAAAATCGTCAAAGAGAGACTGCAAATTGAACGTTTTGAATTGCCAAGAGATAAAGCTATTGAATTAATGCTTGAAAAAGGCGAAACATACAAAGTTGAATTAATCAATGATTTGCCAGAAGATGAAATCATATCATTTTATCAACAAGGAGATTTTGTTGATTTATGTGCAGGCCCTCATCTTGAAGATACTTCAGCAGTCAAAGCATTTAAACTTACACAGGTAGCCGGTGCTTATTGGCGTGGTAATGAAAAGAATAAAATGCTACAGCGTATATATGGAACAAGTTTTCCTGACAAGGCACAGCTAAAGGAATATTTGCAACAACTTGAAGAGGCAAGAAAACGTGACCATAACAAAATTGGTCGTGAGCTTGGTTTCTTTACAACTGTGGATTATATTGGACAAGGACTTCCTATCATGTTGCCTAAAGGGGCGAAGACTCTCCAGATTTTACAACGTTTTGTAGAAGATGAAGAAGAAAAACGTGGTTATCAGATTACAAAAACTCCTTTCATGGCAAAATCTGATTTATATAAAATATCAGGACATTGGCAGCATTATCGTGATGGTATGTTTATCATAGGTGATGAAGAAAAAGCTGAGGAAGAAGAAGTTCTGGCTCTGCGTCCAATGACATGTCCTTTTCAATTCCAGGCTTACCTTGCAAAGACAAGAAGTTACAGAGATCTGCCGATACGTTATGGTGAGACATCAACATTGTTCAGAAATGAAACATCTGGCGAAATGCACGGACTTATTCGCGTACGGCAATTTACAATTTCCGAAGGACACCTGATTTGCACACCTGATCAGTTGGAAGAAGAATTTAAAAATAGCCTTGATCTTGCCAATTTTATGTTAAAAGCAGTTGGCCTTGACGAGGATGTAAGCTATAGATTCTCATTATGGGATCCTGAAAACAGAGAAAAATATATAGGTGATGCAGAGCAGTGGGAAGCTGTTCAGCAAAAAATGGGACAAATTCTTGAGCATATGGATCTGGAATATGAAACTGCTTCAGGAGAAGCTGCTTTTTACGGTCCTAAGCTTGATATACAGATCAAGAATGTTTTTGGCAAAGAAGACACTCTGATTACTATACAGATCGACTTCCAGCTGGCAGAACGTTTTGGTATGTTCTATACTGATAGTGATGGAGAACGTAAAAATCCTTATATTATCCATCGTACATCAATAGGCTGTTATGAAAGAACACTGGCACTTTTGATTGAAAAATATGCCGGAGCATTGCCCTTGTGGCTAGCCCCAGAACAAGTAAGGGTGCTGGCTATTTCCGAAAAACATGCTGATGCAGCCCATGATCTGGCGAAAAAACTACGTGAAAATGGATTGCGTGTAGAAGTTGACGATCGTGCAGAAAAAATCGGCAAAAAAATCAGAGAAGCACAGATGGAAAAAGTTCAGTATATGCTGGTTCTGGGTGATCAGGAAATAGAAAATAATTTAGTAGCAGTCAGATCAAGACTTCAAGGTGATTTGGGCACAATGTCACCGGAAGCATTGATAGAAAAACTACAGCAGGAAGTACGTGACAGAGTGAATTTTTGATATATTTCGATTAGGAAATTAGTTCAATCAGCAAAATTAATTTGTAGATGGCGGCACATTTATTGTGCCGCCATCAATACTTTTCCTGTTAACATGATCCTACAGTACAAAAAAATCGGGAAATGGAGTAATTATTTATACGGAGAAAGAACATATATTGTTCTTAGTCTTGTGGCCAAATCTATTTTGGCTTGGCTGGTTTTATTCGGCGCAATGCAGCCGTGATTATTTTGTTGGTCAGTAAATTATGTAAATTAGGCAGGAGAGTGCTGCAATGAATCAATGGTATAAACAATTAAAGACAATCAATGACGTTTTGATAATCAATCTGAAATATTGGAATTTAGAGAATGATATATGATAGTGAACATAGAATTAGTTCAGAAAACAAGAGAAAAAAACAGAGTCGTCAAATTAGATGACTCTGTTTTTGGTCGGAGTGAGAGGACTTGAACCTCCGGCCTCTTGGTCCCGAACCAAGCGCTCTACCACCTGAGCCACACCCCGTAGAACCTTCACAATTTTACTGTTTATTAAGTTTCATGTCAAGATAGTTGATTGCATGATATAATTGTTATCATTAGTCAAATCATGATAACAATTGATTTTACAACATTTTGGAGGGAGCTTCTTTTTATGAGTTATTCTGATGATATATTCATCAATAATTGCAAATATATTCTGGAACAAGGTTATGATCAAAGCGGTGAAGAAGTCAGACCATGTTGGGAGGATGGAACCCCAGCCTATACGGTAAAAGCTTTTGCTCTTGTTAACAGGTACGATTTGAGCAAGGAATTTCCTATTATTACTTTGCGCAAACAGAATTTTGCTGCGGCTGTTGATGAACTTTTGTGGATCTGGCAGAAAAAGTCTAATCTTTTGTCTGATCTTAATAGTCATATCTGGGATCAGTGGGCTGATGACAAAGGTACAATAGGCAGAGCTTATGGCTATCAGCTTGCGCAAAAGCATGTTTATCCAGAAGGCAGATTTGATCAGGTAGACCGTGTTTTGTTTGATCTGGAAAATAATCCTGCCAGCAGAAGAATTATGACAAATATTTATAATCATTCTGATTTACATGCCATGCAGCTTTATCCTTGTGCTTATAGCATGACCTTCAATGTAAGTGGCGATAAGTTAAATGCAATCTTAAATCAACGTTCTCAGGATATGCTAGTGGCTAATGGCTGGAATGTTACCCAGTATGCTGTTTTGGTTCATATGCTGGCACAAGTTAGTGGTTTAAAGGTAGGAGAGCTTGTACACGTTATTGCCGACGCACATATATATGATCGGCATATTCCAATGGTTAAGGAACTTTTTGAGCGTAAAAGTTATCCCGCACCTGAATTGAAGATAGATCCTGAGATAAAGAATTTTTATGATTTCAAGGTTGATAGTTTTGAACTTATCAATTATCAGCATAGCGGACCAATTGGGAAAATACCGGTAGCCATATAATTTGTTATAGGTTTTTATTATTTTGCTTTATGACATTTAAAATAGAAGAGGAATATATGAGATTAATTGCTGCAGTAGATAAGAATTGGGGAATAGGCAATAAAGGTGATCTGCTTTTTAGAATAAGCTCTGATCTGAAGAGATTTAAACAACTAACTACAGGTGGTGTAGTTATCTGTGGGCGTAAAACTGTTCAGACTTTTCCCGGTGGTAAACCATTGAAAAACCGAATTAATTTAATTATGAGCCGGCAAAATGATTTATCAATTGAGGGAGCTGCAGTTTGCAATAGCCAAGAGCAGCTTTTTGCCGAAATTAGGAAGCTGATCGATCAAGGATATACACAGGATCAGTTTTATGTTATCGGCGGTACAAGTGTATATGATTTATTGCTTGAATACTGCGATATGGCAATAATTACTTATGTTGATGCCATCAGACCTGCTGATAGTCATCTGATTAATCTTGATGAAATTGCAGACTGGAAACTAATAGATAGTGAAGAACCTGCAAAAGAGGCTGAGTTAACATATGAATACAGAACATATGAGAATAAAAGAGCAAAAGCTATGCCTTGAAGGTGATTTGTGTTTTGACAAATTGCTTAAACAACATTTGAAATTTCTTAAAAGAAATGAAAATGTTGGTTGCGTTCGTCCTGTTATTGATCGTTTGCAGGCGGCAAAACCTGGTTGTGATCTTATCTTTGATAATGCTTGGCTGATAAAATCAAGGGAAAATTCAGCTGTTTTGGCTGTTTTATGGCTTATTGAAGATATTTTAGACCCTGATCAGTTGATTTGCAGATTGTTAAATTTTTCCAGAGAAAATCTCGAAGTTGATCATTGGAATCAGATAATAAGCTGGGTACACAGTAATTATCAGAATTCATTCAGTATCAGTTGGCAGTTGACATGTGATCAATCACTGGCTCAGATTGTTTTGCATCAGTACAATTATAAATGGATCGGTAGAATAAATGATATGATATCCCTGCCTGATTATGATTGCTCAGACGGTTGGATGATGCGGGTTGATTTTAACAGAAGAAATGATACAGGCATTGCTTTTGTAAAATTCCCTTATGGTTATCTGGCTGTGAGAGGAAACAGCAATTTTATTCAATCTGTTAGTTTTGTTAGATTCGGTAAAAAACCAGATAATAAAGCTGTCTTGTGGGCTGCGGGGAAATTAAATTTGCTGGATTCTGGCGGTAAAATATTATCTGAGAGTACGGTGAAAAAAGATATATATATTAATTTTTCTGCTCGTCACAATGGATATGCTCTTCCAGAGGCTGTTCAAATAGCTGCGATCCAGCTGCAGGAATATATTAGCGGTTATCGAACCGGTTTTGACTTGCCTTTGCAACAGTCACAAGGGAGTGATTTTCAGCAAAAAGTATGGCAAGCTATAAGCTCAGTGCCTTTTGCCTCAACTGCAACATATGAGGATTTGGCAGAAAAAATTGTTCAGCCGGGGCAAAAACCTTCTCAGCTTGCAAGAGCAATCGGTTCTGCCTGTGCTGCTAATCCATTGCCGGTTTTAATACCCTGCCATAGGATTATTGGTAAAAATGGTAGATTAACCGGTTTTAATGGCGGTATAGATATCAAGGAATATTTGTTGAATCACGAAATGTTCGGACTTTGATATAATAAGACTTTCGGAAGAACAGAATATTTGTAATAAATATGATACGGTTTTTTATAAAAAATAAATGTAGTTTGTTTATGATGGATTGTTTAAGAGAACTATAATCAGGATGTATCAGAAATAGAAGGAGATAGAATAATATGGCAGATCAGAGGAAAAAATATACTGGAAAAAAACAGACAAGAGATACTAAAAAAAGCATTGAAAAAAGTAAATATACCAAGAATGATAAGCAGGTAAATGGGGCTTTTAAAAATGATATAAAGAGTGATTCAAAAAGTGATCTTAAGAAAACTGTTAATAGTAAAGTTTCTTTGAAACCATCTACTATGTTGGCTCCTGTGCCAGCTGTTCTTGTATCATGCAAGGGTAAACCTGATGGTCAAAGACCACAGCCGAATATGCTTACAATAGCCTGGGCGGGAACAGTTTGTTCTGATCCTGCTATGCTTTCGATTTCTGTTCGTAAAAGCCGTTGGTCATATGAACAGATAAAAGAAACCAGAGAATTTGTTGTTAATCTGGTCAGTAAAGATCTTTTATGGGCAGCAGACTATTGCGGTGTTAAATCCGGAGCAGACACAGATAAGTTCAAAGATTGTAAATTAACTCCTATCCCGGCTGAGGGTTTGCATTTAGCACCTGCTATTGAGCAAAGTCCTTTAACTATTTCCTGCCGCTTAAGCCAGATTATCGAACTTGGTACTCATGATCTTTTAATTGGTAAAATAGTAGCTGTTGAAGTTGATCCTAAAATAATGAAAGGACAGAAATTATGTCTTGATAAGGCTGATTTAATTGCTTACTCTCATGGAGAATATTATGAACTAGGATCGGTGTTGGGATTTTTTGGTTATTCTGTTGCTTCCGCAGATGTAATAAGAAGAAGAATGCCCGCAAGCAAAGCCGAAGATATCCGTAAATCAAGACCTACCAAAAAAGGCAGACCGGGTAACAATAAAAATTCAAAACCAGGCAAGAAAAAGGGTTAAAAGGGAGACTGCTCATACAATTGAGAAAATCAGGCAAAAGAAGCACATTATAAAAATAAGAGCCGAAATATTAAATGAAGTCTTTTATATATAAATAATCCCTGACCATGGCTGCAATGCAGTCATAGTCAGGGATTTTATCGTAATCTATGTGTGACACTTATTATTTAGTAGCTAAAACCTTTTTCAGTTTTGCAAAACGTGGAAGTCCATCTTCCAGTGCAATCTGAGATTCACCTTGAATCAAAGGCAGAGCATACTCAACAAATTTTTCGTTTACAAAATTTCCTTCAGCATTGATCCAATCACTTGGAACTTTGCTTTCGGTATTTGCAACATCATCAAGTGGTACAAGTTTGATTTCGCATTTGTATTCACCTGATTCTGGACGCTGGAAACCAACCATGTAATCAGTCATACCATCAACGGCACATCTAACAGCAGTCTGTCCAGAAAGGAAAGACTCTTCAACATCGGTTTTGGAAGCTATATGAGCTGCACAACGCTGCATCAGAGATAGTTCTATACCACGAACCTTACAACCCATTTCCTTCTTCAGGTAGTTTGCCAGAACAGCGGCTGTACCACCAAGCTGTTTATGTCCGAAAGCATCAACAGAAACTTCGCCAACCAGCTCAGGAATAAACTTACCGTCTTTAGTCTGAACACCTTCAGAAACAGCGATAATAACTTTATTTTCTTTTTCATAAACTTTTTTGACATCTGCCAGCATTTTATCAATGTCAAAGTCAATTTCAGGCAGATAAATCAGATCTGGACCTAAACCCTTATGTGCTGCTAATGCTGCAGAAGCTGTAAGCCAGCCGGCATTACGTCCCATGATCTCAATTACTGTAATCATGCCTGTATCGTATACTCTTGCATCAAGATATACTTCCATAACTGTTGTAGCGATATATTTCGCTGCAGAAGCAAATCCAGGACAATGATCTGTACCAAACAGGTCATTATCTATTGTTTTAGGAACGCCCATTACACGGCACTCATATCCTGATTTCTGCATGTATTTGGATATCTTGTTACATGTATCCATTGAGTCGTTACCGCCATTGTAGAAGAAATAACGGATATTATATTTTTGGAAAACTTCCAGCAGACGTTTATAATCTGTTTCGTCATCTTTAACGTCTGCAAGCTTATAGCGACATGATCCTAAAGCAGAAGAAGGAGTAGTTTTTAACAGCTCCAGTTCAGCTGGATCTTCCTGACCCATGTCATAGAATTTCTCATTAAGAATACCAACAATACCATTGGCGGCACCATATACTTTTTCTATAATACCGGTTTGACGAAGTGCTTCTGTGAAAACACCTGCTGCACTGGCATTAATTACTGATGTAGGACCACCGGACTGACCAAAGATCGCATTACCAATCAATTTGCTCATGTAATAACCTCCTGAAAAACTTAAATCTGGTAGCTTGTACCAGTATATTGGAATCAATGCATACCCGAGATATAATATCATGACTTTCTATCTCAAACAAGTATAAGAGTTGTTTGTTAAGGTTTTTTAGCGTGTGTTATGTATATTTCAAGTATATATCAAGCTCTATATTATGTGAATTTTGATTTTTTTTCTGATACAAAATAAGACCCATGATATGTTACACAATAAGAGTGTAAAAAAAAAATTTTTGATTTTTTTGAAATCTATGCTTGACATATTCTTGAATGGACCTTATAATTCAGTTCGTGCCAGCGAGAGCCGGGACAAACGAAGCCCGAAACATGGTGGGATTAGCTCAGTTGGTTAGAGTGCCAGATTGTGGCTCTGGAGGTCGTGGGTTCGATTCCCATATCCCACCCCAATTACTCTTTGTTGAACCAGTTGAGGTTTAACCAAAAAAATATTGGGGTGTCGCCAAGCGGTAAGGCACGGGACTTTGACTCCCGCATGCGTAGGTTCAAATCCTGCCACCCCAGCCATCATGATCCACTAGCTCAGTTGGTAGAGCACCTGACTTTTAATCAGGGGGTCCGGAGTTCGAGCCTCCGGTGGATCACCACACTTAAACCCTAGAACCTAAGCGGTTCTAGGGTTTTTACATGTGTGCCACGCATGGCACTTCACTTGACGGTGAGAGTCCGTTATGGGGGTATGTAGCGACCAACCATTAGCTAAAGTAAAGGCAAGGCAAGGCAAGGCAAGGGTGTCCATTGCGAGGTGGAATCTGAAGGAAGCATAGAATCCGATGGGTTCATTGAGGCAAAGTTTCGGGATCTAAAGCATAACTCATGACATTATCAATTAATCTTGGATTGCCCCGTGCATAGCAGTGAATAGAGTTAATGGCAGCAGGTCAAGTTCCAGACAAGGATATCAGAATAATCCTTTGAAGTGTCTTTATATCAACACATTTGACGATTTAAAGCGATAACGTTGTCTGGCACCAAGTGCCAGACAGGCCTATTTGCAACAATGTCGAAAACCGCTGGTATTAGTATGTTACTGGTTGATACAACAGATTTGACTGTCTGGCACCAAGTGCCAGACAGGCCTATTTACAATAATACTGAAAACCGCTGAAATATAGGCTTTTTAACGATTTTACCTACTTTGTTTGTCTGCCCCCCCTATATGTCATAATAGTTGTCGTAGCAAAAATGCAGAAAGGAACCCTTAAATGGAACCTGAAAAAAACAAGCAACGACACATAGTAGACCGGTCGAAACGCCATCCCAAGAGAATTAAGGATGTGGATAGGCTATACTAAGTTAGACAGGTTTTCTAAGGTCATATAGAATAGAGTACACGAAAAGGAGCTTTCTAATGATCAGAAGAGAACGAAGAGACTATACCGATGAGTTTAAAGAGCAGATAGTAAAGCTCTACCAGAACGGGAAACGCAAAGCAGACCTGATCCGGGAGTATGAATTGATGTCAACAACGGAACAAAAATGCAAAAAAATAGCGTTTAAATTTTGTAGTTTTATGGCAAAAAAATAACTAATTATTACTTGGCTCAAACAATGTGTTCATCTGCTGTCTTTGTTTCATAAATTCTTTTCGCTCTTTGAGCCTATAGCTATCACCTTTTATATTGATAACAGTGCAGTGATGCAAAATTCTATCAAGTATAGCGGAAGCTATTGTTATATCTGAAAAAACCTCATTCCATCCAGAAAAAGGCTTGTTTGATGTTAGTATTGTAGTATTTTTTTCGTATCTCTTTGCAATGAGCTGGAAAAAAAGGTTTGCACCCTGTATGTCCATTGGCAAATATCCAATTTCATCAATGATAAGAACTCTGTACTTGGCATAATTTTTAAGTCTTTCAGCAAGTCTGTTCTCGTAATGTGCTTTATTTAGGTTTTCGATTAATGTGTTACAATTAATATAATAGGTTGAATATCTGTTTTGAGCTGCCAATATCCCTAAGGCAACCGCCAAATGTGTTTTTCCAACTCCAGGAGTACCAAGAAAAACTACATTTTCTTTGTTTTCTACAAATCTCATTGTACAAAGCTCGTTTATTTGTGCTTTATCAATACTTGGCTGAAAAGAAAAATCAAATGTTTCCATAGTTTTTCTAAATGGAAATCCAGACATAGTTATTTGATTTTCAACAGCTCTGTGCTTCTTTGCGGCAGCTTCCTGTGTTAATATATGATCAAGTATATCTACTATGTTTATTTTATCTGCAATGGCTCTTTCAAGATAATTATCAATAATTTCAAGAGTGTTTTTCATGTTTAAATCAAGAAGATTTTGTTTTACTCTATCGTAAGTGGTTTCATTCACAGTCGTACACCCCCAAATCTATATCATATGGCTTAATATCAATTAACTTATTATGAAAAAGGGTGTTTTCCACATCAAAACTTTGCTTTGTAGTTAATTTTATATAATGTTCTTTATTGACATGCATTGAATTCTTAGTATAGGATAATTTGTGTAAAGCTATTTGCTTTCCTTCGAAATATGCTGCTAACATATTATCGAGGGCAACGACTGTTACATATTTACGGGCATATTCTGATGGGACAGAATATTTATTACCACCGTATGATATGAGACAGTCTTTTTCTACTTTACGGACATTTATTCTATCAATAATATATTCTCTGAGAATAGGAGATAAATTTTCGCTAAACAATATTTCTTTAGGTGCTTTGCCTGTTGTAGAATGAATCTTATCATTTACTTTAACATTCCAATTCATCGCCTGATTGTTTAAATCAATAAGGGATGAATATTTAATTCCAATCATAAAATTATCACGAACATATTGCACTGTTCTTTCCACTTTTCCTTTAGTTTGACCTCTGTATGGACGGCAAAGAATTGGTTTAAATCCATAAAAACCTGCAAAATCTTCAAATTGACTATTAAGCTTACTGTTTGCCTGCTTTAAAAGACGTTTAACAACAACCTGCTTCATATTGTCATAAAGTATTTCTTCTGGATATCCGCCAAAATATCTAAATGCATTGATATGACACTTTATTAAAGTACTGGTGCTCATATCTGTAACAAATTCTATATATCTCATACGTGAATATCCTAATATCATCAGGAAACAATAGAGTTTTTTCTTTTCTCCTTTTTCAAAAACATGATAGTTTTCAAAGAAGCCCCAATCTACCTGTGCTTGAAGTCCGGGAACTGTTTCAAAACGTACGGTTGCTTTATCATTTAGATTCTTTTTCTTTGAGGCTACATATTCACGTATTACTGTATATTTACTATCACATCCTATTTCCTGTAGTTTTTCCATAATTCGTACAGCACTATAGGGAGCCTCATCAAGCCATAAATCGATTTGTGGTTTGAATGGATCTAATTTTGATGCTTTTGGATGTTTAAGCTCATAAATAGGTTTTGTTTTGCTATGAGCATATTTCTTTGCTGTGCGTGGGTCTATCTGATACTTTTTGCTGAGTTCGGTATAGGATAAACCTTTTTTATAGTCGGCACGAATTTCCATCCATTTTTCTCCTTCCATTTTTGACACACCCCATTATTATTTTTTTTAGAAAGTGTATCATTTTTTTATATTCTTCGAGCCATAAATCTACATTTTTTTAC
>NZ_CDHP01000031.1:0-2165 GCF_900002895.1 Ercella succinigenes
CTGTCCTCGCAGCACCGCATCAAATACTTTTTCCAGTAATTTCGCCACCCCGTTCTCCCGATTTCCAAGCATAAGGTCTTTAAGAATTTCGTCTTCCAGTGTAAGATGTACTTGAGCCATGATCTCATTCCTTTCAGTTGTTAGTTTCGCAAAACCTATTATACCGAAAGCGAGCTCGTGGCTCTTTTTTATTTCTCAATTTACACCAAGTATACGGACTTTATCTGAATGACGATAATCCTATGATTGCTGTGATTACAGATAAATATAAAGTTAGAGAATATGTTTCACAAAAAATAGGGGAAGAAGTTTTGATTCCTTTGTTATGGGTAGGCAAAAGTTTAGACCAAATTGCGTTTGACGATCTGCCTAAATCCTTCGTTTTGAAATGCAATGAAGGAAGCGGTAAAAATTATATAGTAATTGATAAAACAAAAATTGACAGAAAAGAAATGATAAAAAAAACTCAGATATGGCTTAAGTCAAATTTCTCTTATATGTTTGGAAGAGAACGTTGCTATCAGAACACAGAGCGGCTTTTGTTGATTGAAAAATATATAGGTAGCAGTACATCTCTACCTGTTGATTATAAGTTTTTTATGACAGAAGGAAAATTTATTTTGTTAGAATATTGTTTTAGCAGAGTAATAAATGAACAAAGAAATGTCAAAATAGAATACTTAGATTCAAATTTGAACTCCTTTGAAAAAAAATCTAGTTTTAGTAAACCGATCAATTTTGATAAAATGCTAAAATTTGCGATGACATTGTCTGAAAAATTCAAATTTGTAAGAGTTGATTTTTATTCTGTAGACGATAAAATTTTTTTTGGAGAAATGACGTTGTATCCAAGTTCTGGTTGGAAAGTTTTTCCTCAAAATAGTATAGATGAAAAATTAGGAGAAGAAATTAAATTAGCAGATATTATGATAAGAAAAAACAAATAAGGTTCTTTTCAAAATTATAGTATTAACAAATATTTAGTAACTACTTTGCAATAATAATATGATTGATAAGAAGCATAATTGAGGTAAAAATGAAAATAATCTTTGTTAGAAATAAAAATATATCTCCGGCTGGATTTTATAGGATTTGCCAGTATGTAAATGAAAATGATGATATTATTATTAGCCAATATTCGGTAGATTCATATTACAAATCAATATTGCCTAGAAAAATAAGGATGTTATTCTATGGCTTTATTCCTGGTTATTTAAGAAGAGTATATGTGATTTTAAAAGCTTTAAAAAGCAGAGATTCAGTAGATATATTTGTCCAAAGAAGAATTTTTGTTAAAAAAACTTTTTGGCTGGATCGCTTTCTTTTAAAAAAGTTGTTTGCAAAAGCAAATAGAATTATTTGGGATTTTGATGATAACATATTCAGTAATAGTGAAATAACTGAATACGAAACCAAATTACTAATCAACAATTCGGATGATATAGTTGTGCCAAATAAATTTTTAGCAAATAAAATCATAGAAAGTTCAGCTAAAATTCATTTTATTCCCACTACCGATGCTTCTTTTGAAAGTATTCGCTTAGATCTAATAAATGAAAAACGTAAAAAAAATTACGATAATGAAATTAAAATTTTATGGCTAGGCACTCGTTCTAATATTAAGTATTTAATTGGGATATTACCTTTTATTGATGAAGCTGCGAGAATTCTTGAAGAAAAAGGAAAGAGAATAACTTTGATAAATGTTTCAGATGCAAAGATAGTATCTGAATATAATAATGTTAGTATAAAAAATATCAGATGGAAAAGGGAAATAGCGATAAAAGAAATGCTAGCTTGTCATATTGGACTAATGCCTTTAGAAACAAACAACTACACTTCAGGCAAAGCTGCTTTTAAAGCTATTCAGTATATGAGTGCAGGAATGCCTACAATACTATCTCCAGTAGGATACAATAGAGAAATAATTACTCATAGCAAAAATGGTTTTTTCGCAAAAGATGGCGAAGAGTGGACCAGATATATTATATCTTTGAGTGTAGATTATTGCTTTTGGGAAAATTTTTCAGAGCAATCACGTAAAAATTGGGAAGACAATTTCAACTCAAAGGATATTAGAAAATTTTATAGAGATTTGCTCGGAATAAACAATGCTGAAAGGGGTTAGAAGTTGAATTATTTTTTATCTTTGCTTATTTTATTAT
>NZ_CDHP01000032.1:0-14917 GCF_900002895.1 Ercella succinigenes
TGCCGGAAGCCTATCGCAAACGACTGAGAACCAGTAACAGCATAGAACGACTCAACGAAGAGCTACGTCGTAGGGAACGCGTTATACGGATATTCCCCAATGATGACAGTCTTATCCGACTGATGGGAGCAGTTCTGATGGAGCACCATGAAAAATGGTTGACCGGCAAAAAGTATTTCATAATGGATCGCTACTTTGATGAGAGAGAAACAGCAAGAAAAGAAGCGTTAGCAGAACGAGCAGCATACCTGCATGTTGTCACCTGATTCATGCAGATACCGGAAGACAATTTACACCAACTTTTTGGACTTGACTCAGCATATTTTCAAGAGACAAAATATATACATAAATAAAAACGTAAGATATTATAATACGCTATATTTTTCTGTGCATAAATTTACCCGACAAAAGGATAGGTTAGAATATTAATGGATCAAAAAGATATAAACAAACTACATAAAGAGATACTTTGCATAGCAGACGAAGTAATAAGCATATGTGAACAAAAGGGGCTCAAATATTATCTTGCTGAGGGTTCTTTGCTTGGTGCAATCAGACATCAGGCAATAATACCTTGGGATGATGATATTGATCTGCTGATGCCAAGGCAAGACTATGATAAAGTAGTAAAATACCTAGATGAAGAATTACCAGATTGTTATAAAGTAATTACTTATGAAAGAAGATTCTCTCATTTGAGATATTTTATTCAAATTGAATCCTCCAAAATAAAACTATTAGAAGAAGGTCACAACAAACCTTTGGTCAGGAATGCCTGGATTGATATTTTCCCGCTTGATGGCGTTCCTGAAGGTTATTTGAGAGAAAAAGTTTATATGTTTAGGCTACTCTTCAGACGAATGGTAGTTCAACTTTCGCAATTTGATGAAATTGTCGATTTAAAGAAAAAAAATCGTCCATGGCATGAAAAAGCAATTATAGAATTAGCCCAGATTTTTAGGATTGGTCAGAAATTAAATTCGATCAAAGCTATGAAAAAACTTGATAATTTTTTACATAAATATGATTGCAAAAAATGCAACATGTGGATAAATCCATTGAGTGCCTATAAATCACATGCTATAATGCCTAAAGATTATTTTGGATCGGGCTATAAGCATTCCTTTGAAGGCAGGAAATGGAATATCCCTGATAAGCCAGATGAAATCTTAAAGCAGTTATATGGTGATTACATGAAGCTTCCTCCAGAAGGAAGCAGAGCAAATCACCATATAAAAATCATAGAATGAAAATCTGGGAGATAATAATATGGAAGTAAATAGTTTTTTTGATTTCACAAACAGATTAGGAATCGAATTTTATACAGGTGTGCCTGATTCTCAGCTTAATCCTGTATGCGAATACCTGCGTGAGCACTTTGACACATGTTCAAATAAGCATGTAGTAGCTGCAAATGAGGGCGGAGCGGTTGGATTGGCCGCCGGACATTATCTTGCCACGGGCAAACCTGCCCTTGTATATATGCAAAACAGTGGTCTGGGAAATACTGTTAACCCTATCTGCTCGCTGCTTAGTGATCGCGTATATTCTATACCATGTCTGTTCCTTGTTGGCTGGCGCGGGGAGCCTGGCGTTAGTGACGAACCTCAGCACAAATTCCAAGGAGAAATTACTTTGAATTTGTTGGAGTGTTTAAATATCCCTTACAGCATACTTGATAAAAATTCAAATAGTGAGACTTTGGAAAAAATATCGTTTGAATGCCAGAATTATTTTGAAAAAGGACAAAGCTATGCAATTGTTGTAAAAAAGGGAGCATTATCATATGAAACAAATTGCAAGCCGAAAAAAAATAATGATTTGACACGTGAAAGGGTTCTCGATATTGTGACAAAAGAACTCGATGATGGTGTATTTGTCTGCACTACGGGTAAATTATCCCGAGAATTATTCGAAATTCGTGAAACTCGAGGAGAAGGTCATGCCAGAGATTTTCTCACAGTTGGTTCAATGGGACATAGCCTGATGATCGCTCAAGGAATAGCACTGGCAAAGCAAGATACAAGAGTGTTCTGCCTTGATGGTGATGGTTCACTATTAATGCATATGGGAGGGGCAGCAGTAACTGGTATCACAGAAAGTAAAAATCTATATCATATCCTTATTAATAACGGAGCACATGAATCAGTTGGTGGGATGCCAACAGCAGCCAATAATCAGAAAGTCAGCCTTACCGGTATTGCCAAAGCATGTGGTTACAAAAAAGCAGTATCAATAAAAGACGAAACCTCCTTAGTAAAAATAATTAACAGTATGTCGAAGGAGGAAGGACCTTTTTTTGTAGAAGTGCTTACCAATCTTTCTGTTCGCTCAGATCTTGGTAGACCCACAACAACACCTATCGAAAATAGAGATTCATTTATGAAATATATCAAAGGAGATGCATGATGAAGACAGTATATATGAGTATAAGTACAGATGTTGTACATAATGGACATATTAAAATTATTTCTAAAGCTGCACAAATGGGAGAACTGATCGTAGGTGTCATGACAGACGAAGCGGTTGCCAAATACAAACGGTTTCCCCTCATTCCTTTTGAAGAAAGATGTGAAATTATTGGAAGTATTAAAGGTGTTTCAAAGGTTGTTAAACAAGAAACTCTTGATTACGAAGAAAATTTGTTGAAATACAAACCAAATATAGTAGTGCATGGAGATGATTGGAAAACAGGAATTCAAAAACCCATCAGAGAAAAGGTTCTTAAAACTCTGCATTCATATGGAGGACAACTCGTAGAATTCCCATACACTGAATCGAAAAATGCCGAATTACTGGAAAGCAATTCTCGATGTATATTATCTATGCCCGAAATGCGTAGAGGAAGATTAAAACAATTACTCAAAATGAAACCTTGCCTTAGTATTTTAGAGGCACATAATGGTTTAACCGGATTGGTTGTAGAGGAAACAAAAGTTGAACGTGATGGCCAAATAGTCCAATTTGATGGTATGTGGGTATCTAGTCTTTGTGACTCAACTGCCAAAGGCAAGCCGGATACAGAGCTGATTGACAACACCTCCAGATTTAAAACCATTGATGAAATCATGGAAGTTACAACCAAGCCAATCATTCTTGATGGAGATACAGGGGGGCTGCTTGAGCATTTCCCGTTTTTTGTTAAATCATTAGAAAGAATGGGAGTATCAGCAGTAATTATAGAAGATAAGCAGGGAATAAAAAGAAATTCACTGTTTGGAACCGAAGTAGAGCAAACTCAAGCCAGTATTGAGGATTTCTCTGCCAAAATAGCGGCAGGCAAAAAAGCTTTAACAACTCCAGATTTTATGATAATTGCTAGAATTGAGAGCCTTATTCTGGAACAAGGAATGGAAGATGCCATAACAAGAGCAAAAGCTTTTATAAATGCAGGGGCTGACGGAATAATGATACATTCACGTCGCAAAGAACCTGATGAAATTTTTGAATTTATAGAAAAGTTCAGAGAATGGGATCAAGATTCTCCTTTAGTTGTAGTTCCCACCACTTTTAATAATATTACGATCAAGGAATGGGCTGAACGCAAAGTCAATATTGTTATTCATGCAAATCACCTTATAAGAAGTACCTTCCCTGCTATCAAAAAAACCGCCGAGACGATTCTCATGCATGATAGAAGTTTGGAAGCAGATGAATTTTGTATGCCAATTGGTGAGATTATAAGATTAATACCAGAATCTTAATCATAGGAGACAGAATATTGAAATTCTTAAAAGATTTAAAAAGGTATACTCCTTATATGATCAGGTCAGCAAAGGCGACCTTAAAAGCAGAAGTTGCAGATTCTTATCTGAGCTGGCTTTGGTGGGTTCTGGAACCTCTGTTTTTTATGATGATATATACTTTTATCGCTCTGGTTGTTTTTAACAGATCTATTGAATATTTTCAAATATTCGTTTTTATAGGTCTTGCCATCTGGACTTTTTTTAATAAGAATGTTGGATCAAGTGTACAGCTTTTACGTAAAGGCAGAGGGATGATAACAAAAATATATTTTCCTAAATATATTTTACTCATTAAACATATGCTTGTTAACGGTTACAAAATGGCGATATCTTTTGCTTTGACTTTTATATTAATGATTGTCTTTGGAGCCCCCTACTCATTATATATTTTTTATAGTCTGCCCTATTTTGTCATGTTAATTGTAGTAACCTTTGGTTTTAGCAGCATACTTATGCATCTTGGAGTTTTTGTTCAAGATCTGTCCAATATCGTAACAGTTTTACTAAGACTTGTATTTTACATGTCAGGTGTCTTTTATGATTTGCCATCAATGGTTCCTGCCCCCTGGAATACTCTACTCATGAAAATAAACCCCGTAGCTCTAGCTATGACCGGCTGCAGAAATGCAATTTTATACAAAACAGCTCCAGACTGGCTTAGCTTGGGAATCTGGATTATTATAGGCCTATTCTTATCCTTTATAGGTATAAAACTTATATATCGCTTTGAAAACAGTTATGGGAAGGTAATATAATGCCAAAAGCAATTGAAATAAAGGATCTGTGCATTAATTACAGATCAATTGAACCAGTTTCTGTAAAAAAAGGCTTAAGGGAACTTGGTAAAAGCAGAAATAATATCTATGAGGCAGTTCGCGGTGTTAGTTTTAGTGTGGAAAAAGGCGAGATTGTCGGGATAATAGGAGAAAATGGCAGTGGTAAATCTACTCTTTTAAGAGCAGTTGCCGGCATATTTTCTCCAGATTCAGGTAGTATTAACACCTTTGGCAACAAAGTCTCTTTATTAGCAATAGGTGTAGGATTTCAAAAAGAGTTAACCGGCAGAGTTAATATTATTCTATCAGGCCTTTTGCTTGGTTTTAGTGAAAAGGAAATCAGAAAAAGACTTCCTGAAATCATTGAATTTTCAGAGCTAGGCAGTTTTATTGATAAACCTGTTCGCACTTATTCTAGTGGTATGTATTCTAAACTAGCCTTTGCAATCACAGCTATATTGGAAACAGATATAATGCTTATTGATGAGGTTCTAAGTGTTGGCGATGCCAGATTCAAAAAAAAGAGCTTTGAAAAAATGCAGGCTTTAATATCTGACAAAAATAGAACCGTTTTGATGGTTTCTCACAGTAATGAAACTATAAGGAAAATATGTGACAGGGTAATATGGATACATAAGGGTAAGGTTTTGGCTTCAGGGAAAACCAAGGATGTATTGGCAGCTTATGATAATCATGTTCAAACAAGCAGGAGAAATGATATGAAAGCAGTTATTTTAAATTCAGGTTTGGGCAAACGAATGGGAAGCTTAACTGAAAATTGTCATAAAAGTATGGTTAAACTCTATAACGGAGAAACAATTTTTGGTCGTCAATTAAGAATTCTTAAAGAATGCGGCATAAATAAATTCATTGTTACCACAGGGCCATATGAAGAGCAGCTTCGCGAGGAAGCCGGTAAATTTAATGATATAGAAATAAGCTTTGTTGCCAATCCAGATTACGATAAAACTAACTATATTTACTCTCTCTTTCTAGCCAGAGAGCAAATTAAAGGCGATATTCTTCTATTACATGGAGACCTTGTTTTCAATAAAGGCTTTGTAAAAAAATTGCTAAAAAGCAATTCATCAAGTCTTGGCTGCGTCAACAAAAAACTGGAAATGCCAGAAAAGGATTTTAAAGCAAAAATTGAAGGCGCTTTGATCCGTGAAATATCTATTGATATCTTTGACGAAAACTGTTATGCTTTCCAACCATTTTATAAATTAGATAAAATCACAGTCAAACGCTGGATGAATAAAATAATAGAATATGTTAAAAATGATAATGTTAAGGTCTATGCAGAAAACGCATTAAATGAGCTTTTAAGAACTGTAAAGTTAACTGCTTTTTCTTATGCTAGCGATTATGTGGAAGAGGTTGATACTGAAGAGGATCTAAAAAGAGTTTCTGAAGGTATTAAATCTTATGATAATAAAGAAATCCCTATTTATAAAGAAAGAGGAAGTATAAGCTGGATACCGCAATTAATCATGCGCGAAAACAGCAAAAAACCAATGCTTATATGTGGCAGCACTTCTTGGGATAGATTACCGGTCAAAGATTTATTATCTAAAAATGGCATAGAACCTGTTATCTTTAATGGCTTTAAGCCGAATCCTAAATATGAAGATATCATAAAGGGTGTGGAATTATTCCGCAAAGAAAATTGTGATTTAATCATATCTGTTGGTGGAGGAAGTGCCATAGATACTGCCAAATGCATAAAACTATTTTCTACACTTGACTCAGATAAAATGTACCTGTCGCAAGAATATAAATGGAATAGTATCAAGCACGTTTCAGTTCCAACAACTGCAGGTACCGGTTCAGAGTCAACCAGATATAGTGTTATTTACTACAAAGAAGAAAAACAATCCGTAATGCATAATAGCATTCTGCCTGATTATGTAATCCTTGATGCTGACCTTATAGCTAGTGTTCCTGATTATCATAAGAAGGCAGCATATTTTGATGCTTTAAGCCATTGTATTGAATCATTATGGTCAATTAACATAACAAAGGCAAGCCGTCAAAAAGCGCAAAAAGGAATCAGATTACTTCTTGATAATTTTGAGAAATATTTTTCTGGAGATTCCAAAGCAGCAGAAACAGTTTTAGAGGCGGCTAACCTAGCCGGACAAGCAATAAATATTACCCAAACAGCAGCAGCTCATGCTTTCAGTTATAAAATAACCTCTATGTACGGTTTAGCTCATGGACATGCAGTAGCTATATGCTTGCCGCATATCTGGAGATTTATTATGGCCAATTCAGACAAAAGCATTAAGAAAAAATCTCTTGATATAACAAGAGAAAACCTATGTCAATTATTTGGAAGTGAAAACACTGAAGAAGCGATCAGAAATTATAATTCATTATTGCAAAAAGCTGAACTATCTATTCCTGAAAAAATCGATCCCAATGATATCAGGCAATTAAGTAGTACAGTTAATCCTACAAGATTAAGTAATAGCATGGTACCTTTAGGCGAAAATGATATAGAACAGATATATAAAAATATATTAGCAGGAAGAGGACTCTAAGAGATGATGGAAAAAGACAATGCGATGCGCGAAATAAAAGAATTACAAAATATCGAGTTGGAAATTTTAAAAATTGTTTCTGATTTTTGCCAAGAAAATGATATCACATTCTTTCTAGGCGAAGGAACTCTACTCGGTGCAATCAGACATCAAGGATTCATCCCTTGGGATGACGATATAGACATTTTGATGAAACGAGAAGACTATAATAAATTTCTTAAACTTGCACCTGAAGGTTTAAAAGATAAATGCATTGTCCAACACAGTACACTGGTGCCAAATTATTGGTCTCCTTTTATAAAAGTTCGAAGAAAGAATGAAACTTCAGGTTATTTCCAAGGTCATATAGCTCACTTAACTTCTGAAAATGGACCTCTGATAGATATATTTCCTATGGATTATATCAAAAACACTAAAATTGATAGTATAAAAAGTAAATACTTTCGTTTCTGGCGTTCAGCACTATTTTCAAAACTGAATTTAAAAAGCTACAAAAGTTGGAAAAAAAGACTTTCATCATTTGCCTCCAAATTTTTTACGATTAAATTTATTCATAGAAGAATGATAAAGACACTTGATTCCTGTAGTCAGGACACAGGCAAGTATATTGCGCTTTTCTCTACTTATCAAAAACAACATAAACAAATTCAATTAGCATCAAATTTCGAAAAACAACTTTGGGTTGATTTTGAAGATACCAAAATGCCTGTACCTAACGGATATCATGAGATATTGACAAAAATATACGGCGACTATATGACCCCTCCTGCTGAACATAAGAGAGTAATTAAGCATCATTTTGGTAAGGATAGCGAAGAAGAGTAAATTATATCAAATTTACTCTTTTTCGCATAATAAATTATATCAAATTAAAATTTTTTCAAAATATTTTAAAAGATCAAGTGGTTCATAAGCAACAAAATTAACACTTTCTAAATTGGATACATTGAATTTTCCAAAGCCATAATTTATAGCAATGAAATTTGTTCCACATTCATTTGAAGCATCATAATCACTATACGTGTCACCAATAAAAATAGCTTCATCAGGGTTAATGTTTATTTCTTTCAAACACGTTCCTAATATATCTGTTTTTGTAAGTAAATTATTGTAGTCTCCGCCTTTGATGAAATCACAATAGTCATGCAATCCAATGTTTTTAATTAATAATTTTGCATAGTCCTCACGTTTATAAGTAGCAATTGCGATTTTAATATTTTTTGATTTTATTTTTTTTAACACTGTAAGTATACCTTCATACAAAACCGCATCCATTAAATATTTATCTTTATAAATTTTTCTAAAATAATTTGAAACAACTGTCGCTTTTTCATCAGACAAATTATATGTGCTTTTTAATGATTTTATAATTGGTGGACCAATAAAAGATCGTTTTAAGTCATCGGTCAATTCTGGCAAATTAAATTCACACAACGTTTCATTTATACTATTTATTATTCCACCTGATGTATCTACAAGTGTTCCATCAAGATCAAACAAAACTGCCTTAACCATTTTTTTTCTCCATGTATGCTGATGGTGTCAGGAATACTATATCCATTTTCTTAGAATACTCCGATACTTTTTTAATAACAGCGGAATTTATGCTTTCAAGATAAGAAGTGTCTACATGGTAATTTAATGACATATCATAATAATTATCATTATCTAATGAAAATCCGTCAAACCCTGCTAAAATTACTTTTGACATCCCTATTTGTACCAAAAACTGCAGAAACATCATCATAGAATTATCAGCAATAACATTCTCACCTATCAACTTATTATAGTCAAGAACATAGCCGAAAGGATCTTTTGCACTAGTTATGTTTGATGTTGCAATAATTTTTTTATTCATGTCTTCGTTACTAATATGCTCAAACAAATTACTATATCTTTTGCTATTGCTAATAAATATATAATTGATATCATAGTTATCAGGTATACTATTCACTGACACTACTATAGGATTATTTTCTTTAATATACTTACCTATTAAATCATAGTGTGTTTTTAATGACTTACCTGGTGCGAGAACAAGTATTTTACTTTTGGAAAAAACTTCTCTGAGTTTATCTCTTACTAAGGAATCATTGATATAGTGCTCCTGATAATGCATGTACAGGCGTTCAATATAAGATTCATCAAAAGAAAGTTTTTTGTCTGATTTTATTTTAATTATAATATCATTAACTGACTTAACAGAAAGCGTTTTTTTATTAAGCAGGTATGTTATATAGTCAGGATGACAGTCATTTAAAGCAGCAAGATAGTATTTAAATGAATATCCCCAATAATTTTCTTTATATATACGCATTATGCTCTCATCAAGAGCTTCTAATATTTGATTTATATTGTATTTCCCTTCGTAATATTCGTTAAGATGCATTGCTAATAATTCAAGAGGGGCATTGCCTGCACTTTTACCCATACCATATATTGTTCCATCAACAGAAATTTTTCTAGCTGTTTTTTGCTTCAGCAATTCGATCGTATTAGAATAAGCCAACTGAAAATTATTATGAGAATGATACCCTATAATAATATTCCTAGATAAATTATGATTAAGCAAATCAAAATAGCGAATCATTTCTTCTTTATGCATAAGACCATAAGTATCGACTATTGATACTGCATAAGGACTTATAACATTAACTTTTTCAACAAAATCAAGCACATCTCTATCACTATAAGAAGTCATTGAAACAAGCTGCAAACTAACCAGATATCCTTTACTCTTAATTTGTTTAGCTAACTCGAGAGCACCATCAACATTATTCTTTTTAAATATAATTCTTATACCATCCAAAAAACAATTTTTAGATTCGGTTATACTATTTATACCGCAAGTTCCATAGTCAATCATTGCAAAAATCAAAGCATTTTTTTTACTGACTCCGCTAAATATTTTATTAAAACATTCAGTATTTGGTGCAATTGTACGGTTAATATCAAAATCTACTCTTTCATCAAGGAAACCAACCTCTATAATATCAATATTTGCACTAACAAGTCTTTCAAAAATACAAATTGCTGTACTACGACCAAAATTCCAGCCATTTACATAACCACCATCTCTCAATGTACAATCAAGTAATTTAATTTTCATATTGATTTTCTCCTTCTATTTTGCTTTTTATTATTTCTCGTACAATCTCCAAATCTTTTGGAGTATCTACAGAAAGAGTGCGGCAGCTGACATCAACAAATTTAATCTTTTTTCCGTGTTCGATAAACCTAATAAGATCACATTCTTCCGTTTTTTCAAGCAAACTCTGAGGAGTATCTACGAAAAATTGTAATGCCTCTTTCGTAAAAGCACAAATGCCAACAAATTTTTTATATTCAAAATTCAGATCTCCTCTGGGGTAAGGAATAGGGCTTCTTGATGTATACAAGCCATCTCCTCTAGAGTTAGCAATCATTTTTATATTTGTAAAGTCAATCACTTCAGGTGCGCTTCTAATAGTAGTCATCGCATTAGCAACGAAAAAATCTACTGTATTTTGTGAAACTCTAATAACATCTTTTATTGCCTTAACCTCTATCAATGGCTCATCGGCACCTATAAACAAAAATAATTCTCCTTTTATCTTTAAAGATACTTCATGAACTCTTTCTGTAGGATTTTTGTGCTCTGAACTTGTCATTATCACGTTCATTTTTAATTTTTCGCACATATCATATATTTTTTTATCATCTGTTGCTACACAAATATAATCAAAATCTTCCACAAGCTCCAATTTTTGATAAACCCACCATAACATTGGTTTTCCACAAATGTCAGCTAATGGTTTACCAGGAAATCTGCTTGATGCGTAACGTGCAGGAATTACTCCAATTATTTTCATATTTTTCTCCTATTCAACTATTTATTTTTTCTTTTTTCAATACCATATCAAGATCAGCACGTTCAAAAGCACGCAATTCTCCCCCTCTTGTAGCATTATAGATACTATAACCATGCTCATCAGCATATTTTCTTAATAAGCAATAAACATTCTGAGAGCGTTCTACCATCCATTCACCAAATTCTTCAATGCTCATAGGTTTACCATCAACAACCCGTCTTGCTCTACGGAGTTCTTTAATGTCAAATACTTTATCACGATAATTATCGACAAAATGTCCTTTTCCTGAATGAGCATTTGTACAATCGACACCTAACAGATAGATTTCTGAAAAACCCATAAACATCGCTAATTCAATCATAAAACTCATTACAGTAGCAAAGGAAGGGCAAAAATAGTCAAGTAAATTGATATTCACTTTTTTGGGTTCCAGTCTTAAGTTATTAACATAAACACTTTTTTTAGGAATAATAGGCATAGAATCATAAACTGTTCTGGATAGAAACCAATCTACATCTACATTAGCTACTATATCTTCTGAATTTTTTGCAAAAACAGTATCTGATAAACAGTAATAAGTAGGACGCCATTTCGTATCATTATACACTTTATAAATCATGTTACAAGCAATACAAATTTCATTTTGTAACTTATTAAGATCTGATATAGTTAAACTAGGACCATTACCGATAAGAAAGCACCGCTTTCCTTTGTGAATATTTTTATACGCAGCCAATTTTTTACTATTTTTTGATCTCCAAACACCTGTTTTTCTAAAAAAACCACCTACTTTTACAATAATAGTCTTTTTAATTTTTCTAATTCTTACTAATCTATTTGCACTTTTAGTAGGATGTGCAAAGACATCTATTATTTTATCTAAAGTATCCATAGTACAATTTGCACTATCCAACTGATTATAAATCAAATTAAACTGTTTATATTTGTCATCAAATTTAATTTCTTCTAGCAAATTTCTTACAGCTGGTACAAGACATTCCTGTTCATAAACTGTTTTCATAGGAAACAAATCGACATCAAAATAAAAACCAGGACTTTTTTCGTATTTAAGTCTATCATACATATATAAAATTATTGGACGACATAAATTTGCATAATCAAAAATAGCCCCAGAATAATCTGTTATTAAAAGATCGCTAATTATATATAGTTCATTAATATCTTCAATATGTGTTACATCAATAATCGAATTCCTAAATTGCAAAAAATCAACTGATTTAGCCTCATGGTCATGTGCCCGAAACAATACTAAATACTCTTCCCCTAAATTAGCAATTAAATTAGCAAAATCAAGTTTTGGGGTAAAAACAAATTCATTATTATCATCATTGTAATTCTCTTGTCTCCATGTTGGAGCGTATAGTAAGATTTTTTTATTAAGAGGAACTCTTAATTTTATTTTTATTTTCAACACATCAATTTGCGAAAACTCAAATAAAAAATCATTACGAGGATACCCCGTTTCTATTATTTTTTCCTTTTTATCATTATTACTCAAATTATAAGCTGATGCCATTTTTTCACTGAAAATAGGTGCCGGTGATATTAAAAAGGAAAACCGCTTGCCATTTCTTGAATAATCTTTTATGATTGTTTTTCTAGTTCTTCTTCCTAAAAACTCTCCAAAGAAATCGCACCCTATCCTTTTTAGCGGTTTACCATGCCAAGTTTGTACATACACATGCTCTCTAGTTGGCTTCAAATATTTGGGTAAAGAATAATTTGTTATCCAATATTTTGATGTGGCACAAGCTTTTATATAGGCTTTTGATCCACGCTTAATAACTTTGGTATTTGGGTTCTGTTTTAAATATTTAAATTTATTTGTATTTTTCACAGCCCAAATAAATTTAAAATCATTATATGCTCCATCATCTAACATGCCTTCATATATTGCTTTGGGGTTACACCTGTACCCTAAACCTGCAAAAGACTCAAAAACAACTGATCTGTAATTCACACCAAATCTAAAATGATAGTAACCAAAATAGCATCTTCTAATAAAAAAAGCAAAAACCTTGTATACCGGAGGGAGAATCTTTAATATACGTTTCAATGTTTTTTTTACAATTACAAATATTGTTTTTATAAAGACTTTCAATTTATTTTGTTTTTGTTTTTTCTTAGAACTATAATTTGAATTAAATATTTTATATTTTAATATATGATCAAATAAATCTAACGACTCTTGATAAGTTAAAAATTCTGTTTCAGCACTAGCCTTAATAGACATTTCGGCAATTCTTTCATCACTCATTTCCGACGTTTTAAGATTTTCAATATACAAATATATCGAAGTAATTATTTTTGAAATATCTGCTTTGTCTTTTAATCCTATCAATGTCTTTTTGAATTTTTCTATATTACCCTCACTACTTCTTAACGGTAATAAAAACAAACTTGTCGCAGCAATAAAAGAAACTCCCAAAACCTGTGACATTGCACTTCCCATCGTTAAAGAAATATCGTCACTTAAAACATTAACTATTTTACCTAATAAGTGTAATACTTCTGATCTGTTTTGTGGTATTTTTTCCTCAATCATTTCATTAGACAAAAGTTGCTTTAAACGAGTAAAACTAATTGATAGGATTTCATTTTGTACATTATCATCTTCATCAATGTGCTCCTTCACTTGTTCCAACTTTATCCTTTTTGTTTTACTAATTAAAGCCGGTCTTGTAATAAACACTTGATCTAAAAAAACCACCTGGGGCAATAAACTTTCATGTTTTATAAAATACAATTTGTCATCCCTAAATAGATTTATGAAGCTAGTAGATTCATCACCAGTCTGATAAAAATTTGGTATAACTATATGCAATATATCATTAGGATCAATTTGGGGCACAAAATAATCACTATTTATAGATAAATTTGTGAACGCTTTTACAGTCTTAGCCACGTTAGTAGCACTTCCACTGCCTATTGATATTATGCTATCACAATTTTCATCGTTAAATAATTTTGTATATTCAATAAAATCATCATATAGAATTTCTGAAGAAATTTCTGAAGATACATAGTCTATCTTTAAATAATCTAAATAATCACTGATAGAGGAAAAAGACGAAAGATCATCATATATTATAAATGGTTTTTTCATAAGATTTTTCTTAGAAAATTTTTCCAGTTCTACTATACACGCTTCTCCTTTAAAAACTTCTTGTTTAGTAATATCCCAAAAACGAATTTGTTGACTAACAACCTCCAAATTATGCAAATCAACTATTGCTATATATGGCTGATCTGAACAATCATGATACTGTAACTTTAAATCTATTGCTACTTTACTTAAGGCATCAATAAAAGGCATATTCATATCTTTTATTTTGCTTATCAAAGATTCAAATTTTTCTTTTCTAAATATATATATCGGAAAATGTGGATAACAAGCTAATCCTTTATCCTTACCAATATCAACTATGGATTTCATATCTACTTGAGCAAAGTTTTCACCTACTATACTAGTGTCTTTACTTATAAGAGTATAGCACAGCATTTTTTTTTGCAGCATTGATTTTATCAAATCCTGTGAAAAAACAATATTTTCTTTTAGCAATATTACATCATCTTCAATATTAACCTGATCATATATTTCTTCAATTGTTTTCATAAAGATGATATTATTTGCAAGAAGCGAATCTTTTATTTCAAAATCACATTCCTTTTTGTCTATAATTACAAAATCTTTTATTCCACAATTATTTAAAATACTAATTTGCCTATTTAAAGCAGTTTCCCCATTTTCTAAATGAAAAGACAATGTTTTGCCAACTTCCTCAAGATCACTTCTAATAATAATTGCTATCATTGTTTTCCCCTAAAACTATTTATTTTTTCAAGACACTTATTACACCAATAAAAATTGACAATAACAACAAATAAGTCAATTTGCTCTGTATATTATAATCTTATTTGTGATTATATCAAAGCTTTTGTAACATAACAATTTATAATATTATTACACTGAATGC
>NZ_CDHP01000033.1:0-50820 GCF_900002895.1 Ercella succinigenes
TACGGCTGTTTTTGCTTTGCCGGAAGCCTATCGCAAACGACTGAGAACCAGTAACAGCATAGAACGACTCAACGAAGAGCTACGTCGTAGGGAACGCGTTATACGGATATTCCCCAATGATGACAGTCTTATCCGACTGATGGGAGCAGTTCTGATGGAGCACCATGAAAAATGGTTGACCGGCAAAAAGTATTTCATAATGGATCGCTACTTTGATGAGAGAGAAACAGCAAGAAAAGAAGCGTTAGCAGAACGAGCAGCATACCTGCATGTTGTCACCTGATTCATGCAGATACCGGAAGACAATTTACACCAACTTTTTGGACTTGACTTTTTTCTGCATTTATCTATTAAACACTTAATACATGTTTTCGTCGAGGAATCATTTTTATAAAAGTTTTCAAAAAAATTTCTCTTTCCTATTCAAATAGTAGAAAAAAAGTCTGAAATTCTTGACTAATCAAAAATTTACAGACTTTTTCATTATAAAAAAATATTTTTTACTGTGTTTAATTATGAACGTTTTATGCTTTAGAAGTTAAAGGCAAATCAGAAATCACCAAATGAGTTATCTGATAAAAAGTCTTTTTCAATGGTCTTCTTTTCAGTTTGTTTTGATGATTTTTGTTGATTTTTAATCTCTGCTTCCTTTTTACTTGGCTTTTCTTTTTTCTTCGGCTCTGTATTTGAAGAATAGTCTTTGGGAGCAGCAACATTTTTTTCGTCTTCTACAGATTTTTTAAAGGCCTTAACTTTATGGTTATTAACTACTTTATCTTTCTTGTCAGGCTGACTTTGATTTTCTGAAGAATCGGCTTTTAATGTAAACTGAGCCACATACTGACGTAGCAGATCCGATTGACCTGAAAGCTGTTCACTGGCAGCAGCACTTTCTTCCGAAGTTGCAGAGTTCATCTGTACTACTCTTGATACTTGTACAAGTCCTGTATTTATCTCTGCTATACCGCTTGCCTGCTCATTTGATGCTGTGGATATCTGCAAAATAAGCTCATTTGTTTTGCTGACTTTATCCATGATATCTTTCAAGGCATCTGCCGTCTGTTGGGCTATCTCTGTTCCGTCATTCACATGCTCTATCGATTTTTCTATCATCAAGGTTGTTTCTTTTGCTGCTTCCGCACTTCTTGCCGCCAGATTACGTACTTCTTCTGCTACTACGGCAAAACCTTTTCCCTGCTGGCCTGCCCTGGCTGCTTCTACTGCTGCATTTAGTGCCAGTATATTGGTCTGGAATGCTATATCATCTATGACCTTGATGATCTTTGAGATATTGCTTGATGATTCATTTATCTCATTCATTGCATTCAGCATTTTGCTCATACGGTCATTTCCGCTTACCGCACTGTTTCTGGCCTGTTCACTCAGATCACTTGCTTTTACCGCACTGCTGGCATTTGTCTTTGTCTGATTAGAAAGTTGTTCTACTGATGCTGTCACTTCTTCTATTGAACTTGCCTGTTCGGTTGCACCCTGTGATAAAGTCTGACTTGAGCTGGATAATTCTTTTGAACCTGTAGCTACTTCATCTGATGCCTGTTTTATATCTCCCAGTAATCTGTTAAATGAATCTATAGCTCCGTTTAGTGAATTTTTGAGAACTGCATGATCACCTTCATACTCACCTTCCATACCGACACTTAAGTCGCCACTGGAAAGTGCCTGTATAACAAGTGCTGCATCCTGTATTGGCCGCACAAGTGCATCTATTGTCTGGTTAAATCCATTTACAATTCTTCTGTAACCGCCTTCAAACTTTTCTGCTTCTGCACGTTTGCTTAAATCTCCGCCGGTTGCTGCTTTTGTCAGCTCATATGCTGCACGGATTATATCTTGTATAGAACGATATACTGCCAACACAGATGGCGTCAGCTGATCCTCTTGTGATAATTGTCCTCGTTTACGGAATTCTTCTAACCTTCTGATGTCTCCCTGTGATGCTTTTACTATGGCATCCTGCAGATCTATCAGGTTATCTCTTACCTGATTGGTATCATTTGCCAGTTCCTGCATCATGCCGGAATAATTATCCGACATCGGCACGGTGAGGTCATTCACTGCTAGTTTACCCAGAACTGTTTTAGCTTCTTCTACAGGTTCTACCACTCCGTCAAGAGTTGCATTAAAACCTTCTACAATATGTGCATAGGCACCTTCGAGTTTTGATGTATCTCCTCTGGTTTTCAGTTCGCCCGCTGTTGCCGCTTCGGTCAGTCTGTTTGTTTCCGATATCAGAAGGTTAAGGGATGCCGCTGTCTGTTCTAGAGCAGGGCTGATCTCATCTGCTTCATCTGCTATATTAACCTTGAATTTTAGATCTCCTTTTGATATTTTCTGTAGATTGGCTACAAACACCTGCTGCAAATGATCTGCAAACTGATTCATCTTGCGCATCATACTGCTTATTTCATCTCTGGACTTCGGATCTACCTCTACTCTGTTGCTTAGATGTCCCAGGCTAAGCTCATCTAGCATATCTCCTGCCTGACGCATTACTTTTATTATTCCGCCTGTTACTATAAGACTTAACAATACTACCAAAATAAAGCTTACTGCTACTACCGCTATAATAGATATAGCTGATGCTCTTACCATTGTTGCTACATTTTGAACTTCACTTACCATAGCAACTTCCATGATATCTGTGATTTCATTCAATCCAGCACGGGCAGAATTAAAATCATCGAGAAAAGTAGTAGAGTATATTACTGATACTCTATTATTTCTGACCATTGTAGTTGCAAGATCACTCCAGCGGCCGAATTCTTCTCTGACTCTTTCAAAATTCTCAAATACAGTAAGTCCACTCTCTTCACCTCTATAACCCGACCAGACCTCTCGATTATTATTCAGAGCTTCCTCTGCCAGGTCTATGCGCTCAAAAGCCTGTTCAAAATTCTCCAGCATATCTGCTTCTAGTTCTTGAAAAGACCTGCTCGCGTTGTGGGCGGTCATCTCTTGAAGAGAATTTAATGCCTGATACATATCGCGGTCTGCATTAAGCAGATAGCTTGTAGCTGCCAGACCCTCATCATAAAGGACAGCTTTCATATTGTCTGTTACATCATTTAGCTGAAAAACAGCTAAAGAAGTAATACCAATAATTACTATCATTGGCACCGCAATGAGAAAGAGAATTTTCTGCCGGACTCCGATTTTCTTAAACATACACAACCTACCTTCTACTAATCTGTTTTACAAAAACAGCTCCGATTAAAAACATATTAAAATACACAGAAAAATTATCGACTTAACCTTCATTAAGTCAAGATTGATCAGATTTTTCAATTTTCTATTTCTTCACAATTAACATACGTGACTAAAGCATGTTTAACTTAAACTCTATTGTATATATTATCGTCTATATTGTCTATTTCTTGAGGACAAAAACAGGTAATTTAACTACATATTGAACAACAATTATAATTAACAATTTCTGTGTAACATGCTGCCTTGACAAGCTTGATATGCAAATTTATACTTACGGTGATTCTGGGACTGGCGGATAGTGGATAACCACAAGGAACCAGAATCATCCTTAGTGTCGACCGCCTGGGCTACAATTATTTAGTCCGGGCTTTTTTGTTGCTATCGGGCAAAAAGGAGGTTGATTCAAATGCATGCTACACCTAAATTCAAAGCGGGAATATGGCAAAATACAATAGATGTGCGTAATTTTATTCAGACAAATTACACACCTTATCATGGCGATGATAATTTTTTGTCGGAACCAACAGCCAGAACTATCAATCTACTGAAAAAATTTAACGATTTACGTAATCTTGAGCTTTCCAAAGGCGGCGTTCTTGATATTGATATTTCAACAGTTTCTTCCTTATTAAATTATAGACCTGGATATATAGATAAGGATCTGGAAATTGTAGTTGGTTTGCAGACAGACAGCCCATTAAAACGTTCAGTCAATCCTTTTGGTGGCATCAGAATGGCCGAAAAAGCTTGCCAGGATTATGGCTACAATCTCTCAGAAAAAGTTCAGGAACATTTCCGCTACCGTACAACACATAATGATGGTGTTTTCAGAGCATATACAAAAGAAATGCTGACAGCCAGGAAAGCAGGCATAATAACTGGTTTGCCCGACGCATACGGACGCGGAAGAATCATAGGCGATTATCGCAGAGTTGCACTTTATGGAGTAGATAAATTAATTGCAGTCAAGGAATCTGATCTTGAAAATATCGGCAAAAAAGATATGTCTGAAGAAAATATCAGGCTGCTGGAAGAAATCTGGAGACAGATTGATTTTTTAAAAAAATTAAAGAAAATGGCAGAAATATACGGATATGATATTAGTAAGCCGGCTCAAAATTCCTTTGAAGCTGTACAATGGCTTTATTTTGCATATCTTGCAGCAATAAAGGAGCAAAACGGGGCAGCTATGTCTTTGGGAAGAGTAAGTACTTTTCTTGATATTTATTTTGAAAAAGATATTGCTGAAGGCACTTATAATGAAAATAAAATACAGGAAATTGTTGATGACTTTGTTTTGAAATTACGAATGGCAAGGCAGCTTCGCACGGCTGAATATAATGAACTTTTTGCCGGAGATCCTATGTGGATAACAGAAGCTATCGGTGGTTGCGGAGAAGATGGCAGGACACTTGTTAGTAAAACATCCTATAGATTTTTGCATACTTTGCGGAATCTAGGTTCTGCCCCGGAACCTAATCTGACAATTCTCTGGAGCAATCAGCTGCCAGACAATTTTAAGCAATACTGTGCCAGGCTGTCTATTGAAACAGATGCCCTGCAGTATGAAAACGATGATTTGATGCGTCCGCAATTTGGTGATGACTACTCTATAGCCTGCTGTGTTTCGGCAACCAAAACAGGTAAACAAATGCAGTATTTTGGGGCTCGTTGTAATTTGCCTAAAATACTTTTGCTAGCTTTAAATGGTGGAAGGGATGAAATCACAGGCTTACAGGTAGGCCCTGAAACCGAGCCTTTCAAAGGTGAATATCTGGTCGAAGAAGATGTGGTAAAGAAATTTGAGTTTTACCAGAGCTGGTTGTGTAACTTGTATGTCAAAACTATGAATGTTATTCATTATATGCATGATAAATATGCGTATGAAAAACTTCAGATGGCACTTCATGATTCAGAAGTAGAAAGAGTTATGGCATTTGGCTTGGCTGGGTTATCAGTTACAGCTGATTCATTTAGTGCGATTAAGTATGCCAAAGTAAAACCGGTCAGAAATAATGAAGGACTTATAACTGATTTTAAAATCGAAGGCAATTTCCCTAAATTTGGAAATGATGATGACAAAGTAGATTTAATTGCTACACAACTGGTTGATAAATTTTATCAGGAACTTTGTAAAACAAGTTGTTACAGAGGCGCAAAACATACTTTGTCAATACTTACAATAACCTCTAATGTAGTATACGGGGAAAAAACAGGTTCCACTCCGGATGGCCGCAAACGCGGCGAAGCCTTCGCACCGGGAGCTAATCCGGTACATGGCAGAGATACTTCAGGAGTCCTTGCAAGTTTGAATTCAGTTGCCAAGATCAATTATAAATCCTGTCAAGATGGAATTTCATGCACAATGACCGTTACACCTAAAACACTGGGAGAGAAAATCAAAGAGCAGACCAATATACTAACATCAATATTAGATGGCTATTTCATACAAGGAGGTCATCATTTAAATGTTAATGTTTTACAAAGAGAAATTCTGGAAGATGCTATGAAACATCCTGAGAAATATCCTGAATTGACGATCAGAGTATCAGGGTATGCAGTTCATTTCAACAGGCTTAACCGCAAACAGCAGCAAGAAGTAATTGCAAGAACCTTCCATAGTTTGATTCACGGAGGGAAAAATGCTGGGTAGAATACATTCATTAGAAAGCTTCAGCACTCAGGACGGTCCAGGTTTAAGGCAGGTCGTTTTCTTCCAAGGATGCCATTTACGTTGTAAGTATTGCCATAACCCTGATAGTTGGAGTACAGGATCCGGGGAGATTACAGATAGCCAGGAACTACTCGATCGCTTAATAAGATTTAGACATTACAGTAAAAACGGCGGAGGAATTACAATCTCCGGCGGGGAGCCTTTGCAGCAGCCAGAATTTCTGCTGGAATTATTGTATCACCTCAAAAGAGCTGCTATGCATACGGCTCTCGATACAAGCGGATGGCCTTATGATGATTCAAGAGATGAATTACTCTTATCTATTCTGAGTCAGACCGATCTGCTTATAATTGATATAAAAGCGGCAACAGATAAAAAATATATCGAACTTACAGGCAAAACCTGCCATGGAAGAGACTATTTACTCGAAAAATCTATTATATGCAAGAAGGAAGTTTTGTTAAGACAGGTTGTTGTTCCTGAGTATAATACAAATGAAGCTGATCTTAAAGCTATGTCAGAATGGATTATTAACTGGCAAAAAAAAGGTCTTTTAATAAAAAAAATTGACCTGCTTCCATATCATACTTTAGCTGCAGATAAATACAAGCAACTGGGGCAAGTCTATGAATGGAACAGTTACAGGCCAGCAGAACAAGATGATCTGGATCAATACACTGACAAGCTAAAAACTTATTTGAAAAGCAGTGGATCGGACCGCGCTCTGCTAGGTAATTAAGAATTTAAAAAGGAATGTCTCATTTTATGAAACATTCCTTTTTCGGGTTCCCTGATTATATGGGCAATATATACCAGGGTGAAGCAAAAGGAGTTTTATTAATCATTACCTTCTTTTGTTAAAACATCAAAGGCAACCGCACCTAGCAAAACAAGACCTTTTATCGCTTGCTGCCAGTCAATACCAATACCCATTATAGACATACCGTTATTCATAACACCCATAACAAGAGCACCGATTATAGCACCCATTATTGTACCTATACCACCTGAAGCGGAAGCTCCACCGATAAAGCAGGCAGCAATTGCATCAAGTTCAAAACCATCACCAGCTTTAGGAGTTGCAGCATTCAAACGGGCTGAGAAAACTATACCGGCAATAGCAGCCATAAATCCCATATTTGTATAAACAGCAAACATCATCCTCTTTGTATTGATACCAGAAAGTCTAGCTGCTTTTTCATTTCCTCCCATAGCATATACACGACGTCCTAAAACTGTTTTCTGAGCTATGAAATTATAAATTGCAAATAAAATACCTATGAGAATAAGAACTGTAGGAATACCTTTGTATGCAGCCAGTGAATACCCTATGAAACCGATAAACACAGCAGAAATAAGTATTTTCAAAATATCCCAGATCAGTTTTGATGGCTCCAGATCATATTTTCTTTGTTGAACACGCTTCTGTAAAACTCTGAAAGCTGCTCCTAGTATCAGAATACCTGTTAATATCAAAGTAGTAATACTTATCGTTTCATTATTGAAAATATCACCGATATATCCGTTTGAGATATTTTCATATAATTTGGGGAAAGGAGCCAATGTACGGCCGCCAAGAATAACCATTGTTAACCCTCGGAAAACAAGCATACCTGCAAGGGTTGCTATAAAAGGCGGAATTCTTACATAGGCTACGAAGAAACCATGGAAGGCACCTATAAGAACACCTAGCACCAGCAGTATCAATATAGCCGGTATAGCTGGTATCTTCATCGTTACCATCAAAGTTCCGCCAATAGCACCAATTATTGCCACAACAGAACCAACAGATAAATCAACATACCCTGAAATGATGACAAACATCATGCCCATTGCCAGTACCAGAACATACGAGTTCTGCAATATCAGATTAGTAACATTCTGCGGCTGCAATAATACACCTTTTGTTGTAAATTGGAAAAATATTATTATTAGAATCAAAGCAATATACATTGCATATTGCTTAAGGTTTTGTTTAAGTAATTTACGAATCTGCTCCATCATTACCCCTCCCGCGACTGCTGATAATTGATTTCATTATAACTTCCTGCGAAGCTTCAGCACGGCTTAACTCTCCGCAAATTCTACCTTCATCCATTACATATATCCGGTCACACATGCCCAGAATTTCGGGCATTTCTGAAGATATGAAGATCACACCTTTACCAGCAGAAGCTAGTTCATTGATAATACCATATATTTCATACTTGGCACCAACATCAATACCCCTTGTCGGTTCATCAAGGATAAGTATATCAGGTTGTGCAAAAATCCATTTACTAAGAACAACCTTTTGCTGATTACCACCACTTAGATTAATTGTTTTTTGAAAAACACTAGGAGTTTTTATTGAGAATTTTTTTCTGAATTCTGTGGCAGCCTGAGATTCACGATAATCGTCAATAACACCATTACGTGAAACACCCTTAAGATTTGCCAGCGTAACATTAAAACGAATATCTTTCATCAGAACCAAGCCATAGGATTTTCTATCTTCCGATAAATAAGCAATTCCGTTTTTAATAGCCTTGCTGACCGAACCGGTATCTATTGTTTGCCCGTTTTTGATAACAGATCCCGAAATGCGTTTGCCATAGGATTTGCCAAAAACCCCCATGGCCAGTTCGGTTCTGCCGGCACCCATCAGTCCGGCTATACCTACAATTTCACCTTTTCGAACATTTATGCTTACATTATTAGAAATTACTCTTTCTTCATTTAGCGGGTGATATGCAGTCCAATCCTTGACTTCAAAAATCACCTCTCCGATATCAGGTATACGCTCAGGGAAGCGATGTGTCATATCACGACCAACCATTCCTTTAATTATGCGATCCTCATTGATGTCATCCACACCAACTTTTAAGGTCTCTATTGCAGCACCGTCACGCAGTATCGTTATACTGTTTGCTACCTTTACAACTTCATTAAGTTTATGTGAGATCAGAACGGAAGCTATCCCTTGTTTTTTAAGTTCAAGCAAAAGATCAAGCAAATTCTGACTATCATTCTCGTTTAAAGCAGCCGTCGGCTCATCCAATATAAGAAGCTTAACATTCTTTGAAAGAGCTTTGGCAATTTCCACCAACTGTTGTTTGCCCACACCAATATCCTTTATCAGGGTATTGGGATTCTCATTTAACCCGACTTTTTTCAATAATTCATTAGTTCTTTGAATAGTTGTATGCCAGTTTATAACACCTTTTTTTGCGGTCTCGTTGCCCAAAAAAATATTTTCCGCAATTGACAAGTAAGGAACAAGCGCAAGTTCCTGATGTATTATTACTATACCTTTCTGTTCGCTTTGCTTGATATCCTTAAATGCACAGGATTCGTCTTCAAATAGGATTTCACCATCATAAGTACCGTATGGATATACACCACTTAGTACATTCATCAAAGTCGATTTTCCTGCTCCATTCTCACCCACCAGGGCATGTATTTCCAAGGGTTTCACCTGGAAAGAAACACGATCAAGAGCAATAACGCCTGGAAAAGTTTTGGTTATATTGCGCATTTCCAGCAATACGTTTGACATGAGTCACTCTCCTTTTTTATCCGAACGACGGCGGCGGTCTTGCCGCCGCCGCCTGCGAATCAAGGTTAATAGAAAATACTGCTAATTACTGCAGATCTGCTTCGGTATAATAACCTGTGTCAATTACAGCTTCTACATAGTTATCAATTGTTACAGCAACAGGCTCAAGCAAGTATGAAGGTACTATTTTAACGCCGTTTTCATATGTTGTTGTATCATTGATTTCAGGTTCTGTTCCTTTTAGAACTGCATCAACCATCGAGGCTGCTTTTTTAGCAAGTTCACGAGTATCTTTAAAGATTGTTGAATACTGCTCGCCTGCGATTATTGATTTCATTGAAGCTACTTCAGCATCTTGTCCAGAAACATATGGTAATTTGCCATCACCAAAGTAACCAGCACTCTTAAGAGCAGAAATTATGCCGATTGAAATACCATCATATGGTGACAAAACAGCGTCTACTTCAACATCTCTGCTATAGTGGGCTGTCAGGATATTATCCATTCTGGCCTGAGCTGTAGCACCATCCCAACGAAGAGTAGCAACCTGCTCAAAGCTTGTCTGTCCGCTTTTTACAACCAATACTTCTGAATCAATGTATGGCTGAAGCACTGACATAGCACCATCAAAGAAGAAATAAGCATTATTATCGTCTGGGGAACCAGCAAACAATTCAATATTGAAAGGTCCAGTTTCACCATCTTCAAGGCCTAATGCATCAACCAGAGTAGATGCTTGCTGTACACCAACTTTGAAATTATCGAAAGTAGCATAATAATCAACAAATTCACTACCGCGAATCAGACGATCATATGCGATAACAGGAATACCAGCCTCACCGGCCTGATTCAAAACTTGTCCCAGAGCTTCACCGTCGATAGATGCTATAACGAGACAATCAACACCTGTTGTGATCATGTTTTCCAGCTGAGCTACCTGATTTTCAATAACATCTTCAGCGTATTGCAAATCTGTTTCATAACCCATTTCCTGAAGAACTCTAACCATGTTATTTCCATCATCTATCCAGCGTTCTGATGACTGAGTCGGCATAGCTATACCAACTTTCATCTTTTCACCATCGTTTGAAGGTTCATCAGTGTCTGTGTCGTTGGTGTCATCGCCACCATTATCGTCTGCTGCTGCAGTAGTTGTTGTCGGTGCCTGAGTCGTGTCCTCTGAACCGCCACATGCTCCCAGAACCATTGCGACAACAAAAATTATCGCCATAAGCAAAGATAAGAGACTTCTACGTTTCATTTTTTTTCCTCCTTAGGTTTTCAGTGTTAAGCTTTAGTCACATTTGCTAAAACGATCGCTAGTTTTCGTTTTTGTCTTTCGTTTGCTTTCGTTTTACGTTTTCAGTTTACACTCTATTCATACTTTTGACAATATGTAATTTTTGTACAATATTTACAATAGTTTTTTGTACTATTTGTCGCAACACTTTGTTTTTATTTGTTTTTTTTACGAATTAAATTAAATATTTTCTTATGAGAGCTGTTTTCTGTTTTTTCTGGTAAAATGGTGAAATAGATAATTTCATAAAATCAATATGAATACCGAGGTTGACAAATGTTTGCTGCTGAGCGTCTGCGTATAATCAAGAGTTATATGATTGAGAAAAAAAAAGCAAGCGTGACGGAAATAAGCCGTATGCTAAGTGTGTCTGAAGTAACAATCCGCCGAGATCTGGAAGCCCTTGACGAGGAAGGCTTCTTGACAAGAACGCATGGCGGAGCAATATTAAACGGCGAAGAAAATATGGATGCACTGACAACGGTCGGTGAACTGGATCCAGAAAAGCAGATTCGCGATGAAATAAGTGAAGTGGCAATATATCTGATAAATGATGGTGATACACTATTATTTAGTCCAGGTCTGACAAATCTTGCAATTGCAAGAAAACTAAGTAGAAAAAAGAATCTGGTGGTACTTACTACTGATATCAGAATTGCAGCAGAACTTATTCATCATCCTTCAGCAAAAGTTATCATGCCGGGTGGTGATCTTGACCCTCTTACCCATTCCATGTTCGGTCAGCTTACGGTAAACGGACTGGATCAATATTATGTGTCCAAAGCGTTTATAGAAGTAGATGGGATTAACCTCAAAAGAGGTTTTACCATCAAACATCCGAGTCAGCTTGATGTAATAAAAGAAATGATGAAAATAGCTACACAAAGATATTTTGTGGCTGTTCCTTCGGCATTTGATCAGATATCTTTTGCTCAGCTTGGAGATCTTGATACAGCATCTGCCGTAATCACACATCCTAACATACCTGGAAATTATAAGAAAAATCTGTTTGAACGTAATATAACCCTGTACGCTTCTTTTACAGCCTACAGACATTAGCAGCACTTTTCTGAAAGGGCAATTATCAGAAAAGGATTGAAAAGAATTGCATTACAGTAATTCAAATAGCAAAAGGATTATTTTAATGGCATTTAATGGTTCAGAAAAAAATCATATAAAAACACAAGCTTCAAAAGCGCCGCTTATTGAAATAAAAGGAATCAGTGCTGCTGTTTCCGAGTTTTTTTCTTTGAAACAAATCGATCTTGACATTTTCCCCGGCGAAGTACATATGATAATGGGGGAAAATGGTTCAGGCAAATCTTCTTTAATAAATGTAATATCTGGAAATCTGCCTATGCAAAAGGGAGAGATCCTTCTGGATGGTCAAAAAGTTGATATAAATTCACCGGCAAAGGCTAAAGAGCTTGGCATTGCTACAACATACCAGTATGCAAATCTTTTCCAAAATCTCACTGTGGCGGAAAACATATATATCGATCATTTACCGGTTCGTGGCAAATATATAAAATCGGTGGACTGGATAAAACTATATCAGAATGCAGATATTCTTCTAAAAAAGTTAGGATTCAATCTTGATAGCAGATTACCGGTAAAAAGGTTGAATATAGCAGAAAGACAGCTTATAGAAATTGCCAAGGCATATGTCTCTAATGCTCGTATTGTCATACTGGATGAGCCTACGGCAACACTTACAGATAGAGAAGTAAGTTTATTATTTAATATCATTAAAGAATTCAAAAAGAAAGATATCGCAATTTTATATATTTCACATAGAGTTAATGAGATTCGTCAGATCGGCGACCGCCTTACAATACTTAGGGACGGGCGAATAATCATAACCGATACAGTTGAAAATTATAAATCCCAGGATATTATCGGACACATGAGCGGTTTATCCTTCAGAGAACGTTATCCCAAGCTTACTATTCAAACAGGTGAAGAGGTTATGCGTGTAGCTAATCTTTCTTTCCAGCATGTTTTGCGAAATATAAATTTTTCTTTGCGTCGGCGCGAAGTTCTGGGAATAACAGGCCTTGTGGGTTCAGGAAGAACCATGATTGCTAAATGCATTTTCGGAGCCATGAAACCAGATTCCATAGATCTTTATCTTTCAGGTGAGCATACAGTAATCAATAATCCTTCCGAAGCAATAAATCTTGGTTTAGGTTATGTTTGCGAAGACCGTTATATAGAAGGCTTATTTGCTGATATGAATTTACCTATGAATATTACTACACCTGATTTCGCACTTAACGAATCAAGAGCTGTGATAAACAAACATAGGGAAAACTCTATGACCAGAAAATATATCAGTAAAATGGTAATAAAAACAAATTCTATCTTTGACAGAGTCAGAGAACTTAGTGGGGGCAATCAACAGAAGGTTCTTCTTTCAAAATGGATATATTCCCGTTCCGATATTTTGATTCTGGACGAACCAACCAGAGGAATTGACGTAGCTTCAAAAGTTGATTTGTATAATATCCTTAATGAAATGCTTCGAAAAGATGTTTCGATTCTATTTATTTCCTCAGATATAGACGAAATGGTCGGCATGTGTGATCGCATTATGGTTCTTTATGGTGGTCAGATTGCAGCAACTATAGACCGCGCTGAGGCAAGTCGCGAAAAAATAATGTATTATGCAACAGGTAATTATCTACTGACTGACAAGTATGATTAAATCTGTTTTTCTAAGTATATCCAAGCAAACCCCTTACCGAAACTTCCCCTGCCTGGCATATATATTTGCTACCATCAGACAACTCGGCAATAAGGTCTCCATTTTCTGACAAATCTACAGCCTTTGCATATAGAGTTTCACCACTATGTTTTTTTATTACTATATCACGTCCGATAGTTGCACAAGCGTCTTTATACTCTTGCAGCCAGACCGGTCTTTCTCCGATGATTTTTTTCGAATATAGTGGATAGTCTTTAGTCATGACCTGTAATATTTTTTCCAGCAAACGCAATCGGTCATACTCCTTTCCTGTTTCCAGCCTAAGAGATGTAGCTTTGTTTTTTATTTCATCTTCAAAAACCGTATTATTAACATTTATGCCTATGCCTATGATAACAGCCTTAATAAGCATATCTTCAAAAACCGTTTCTGTAAGTATTCCACATATTTTTTTGCCCGATGGCATTGCTACAAGATCATTAGGCCATTTGATTGCAATTTCTGAATCCACAATTTCGGTCAAAGCTTTTTGTACACAAAGACCGGCAAACAAAGTTATATTTGCTATTTGCATAGCCTCTGAATCTGGTCTGAACATAATGGAAAACCATAATCCTGAAGCTGGCTCCGATACCCATTTTCTACCTAGTCTTCCTCTGCCATGTGTTTGCTTATCGGCTACAAATATTTGCCAATTTTCACTTATATAGTCAACCTTTCTTCTAGCAGCAAGATTGGTTGAATCGATTTCAGAATAATATTCTACCGTCATATTTTGTAAAAGCTTATTTTGGCTGAAGCTGTTTTTAATTTCCATGGCACTAAAAATTCCCGCTCTGCTTTTTAGCTTATAACCATGATGCTTTACACTTTCTATTTCATATCCCTGCTCACGAAGAGTATTAATATTTTTCCAGACAGCAGATCTGCTGATGCCTAGAACACTGCTTATTTTTTCGCCTGATATATAATCATTGCTATCTTGCAGAATATTTAATATTTTTTCTCTCAAAATCAGCCTCCATAAAATCATCCGCCAAAAGCAAAGGATGGTTTAATTAGTATTCTATATAATTGTAATTATATCTGATTTGACCTTCAAGAAGCACTTGTTCGGTAAAAGATTTTAAACTTGACTTGCAGAGAATAATAATTCAAAATAGTAACTGATTCCATCTGAGTAGCAAAAAAACTTTGATGAAATCGCTTAATCAGATATTTTGTCGAACCCTGATTGAAAAGAAGTTCTACTTCTAATCTTAAAGGAGACGTTCATAACTGGCAAGGACAGCGGGGTCCTTCCGGCTTGATATGCTTCTTCCAGGGGGAAGAAGTTTTTGTTTTTAAAGGAGGATTATGAAAAGAATTGCAGTAATAAGTGCGATATTGGAAAATCCTGCCAAAGCTCAAAAGACCTTTAATGATATTGTTTCTGATTATCAAAGTATAGTGCGCGGCAGAATGGGTATTCCTTTTGATCAGAATGACATGGCAGTCATAAGCCTCACTCTGGTTGGCACAATGGATGAAATAAACAGCCTGACCGGTAAATTGGGTAATGTTCCCGGCGTTCAGGTAAAGGCAGCTATATCCCGTAAAGAGATCGAATGAGAGGCTCTTTATGTATCGGAAAAACACAGTCCCTTTTATTGATAAAGGGAAAATGATCGACTGGCTAAAAGATGCCAAAAACGCATCTAATAGTCAAATTAACGCAATTCTTGATAAAGCAGCAACATTTGAAGGGCTCACTCACAAAGAAGTCGCTGTATTGCTAACTATGAAATCCCAAGAGCAAGAAAAAAAACTATTCAAGATAGCAAGACATATAAAGGAACAAATATATGGACAACGAATCGTTATGTTTGCACCTTTGTATGTAAGTGATTTTTGTGTAAACAACTGCACATACTGTGGGTATCAGAACAGTCATGATTTCAGGCGAAAAATTCTTAACCAAAAAGAAATAGCAGAAGAAACAAAAGCAGTCATTGACCTGGGACATAAAAGAATTGCTCTTGAAGCCGGAGAAGATGATAAAAAAGCAAGTATTGAATATATTCTGCAATCAATTAAAACTATTTATGAAACAAAAACTGATAGCGGTGAAATCAGAAGAGTCAATGTAAATATAGCTGCGACGACAGTTGAAAATTACAAAAAATTAAAAACTGCAGGTATCGGTACATATATTCTTTTTCAGGAAACATATGATCCTGATTCATATGATCAATATCACCTGGACGGACCTAAAAGCGATTATTTCTGGCACACTATGGCGTTTGACAGGGCTCAGCAAGCCGGCATCGACGATGTAGGTGGCGGAGTTTTGTTCGGTCTTTCTGATCCCGCTTTTGAAGTTCTGGCATTAATGCTGCACCAAGAGTATCTTGAAGAAAAATACGGGGTCGGATTTCACACTATCTCGGTGCCACGAATACGTCCGGCACCAGGAAGCAAAAACAAGAATTATCCGTATGCTCCTGACGATGAATATTTTAAGCGTCTGGTAGCAATTATCAGACTGGCAGTGCCATATACAGGTATTATCGTTTCAACCAGAGAATCAGCATCAATGAGAAAAGATCTTATTGATTGTGGAGTAACTCAAATGAGTGCAGATTCAGCGGTTGGAGTAGGCGGCTACAGGGTAAATCGTTTAAACAAGGAAGAGTCAACGGCTCAGTTTAGCCGCTGTGATGAAAGAAGTACCTCCCAGGTAATTGAATGGATGCTGGAAGAAAAGTTAATACCTAGCTATTGCACCGCCTGCTACCGCAAATGCCGCACAGGCGACCGTTTTATGCAGCTAGCCAAAAGCGGTCAGATAAAAAATGTTTGTCAACCTAATGCACTTGCCACCTTAACAGAATATTTGCTTGATTACGGTGATGAAAATCTGCAAAAAAAAGGCTTTGAACTGATCGAAGCCGAAATCAATGCAATAAAACGTTCTGATATCAGAGAAATTACTAAAAAAACTTATCTGAAAATCAAAAACGGCGAAAGGGATATATTCTTATGATAAAAAACAAAACAGCACTTGATAACGGTATTACAAATATTCATATGTCGCCACTGGCAAACAGAAGACAAATTGCTATATTCGGAGCAACAAATGCAGGCAAATCAACTTTATTCAATCACATTTTAGGACAGGAAATGTCTATTGTATCAGAACAGCACGGGACAACTACAGATCCTGTTGTAAAATCTATGGAATTACTTGATTATGGTCCAATTGCTTTAATAGATACTGCAGGTCTTAATGACAAAAGCGAACTAGGCCAAGCAAGAATAAAAAGAAGCAGACAATTTCTAGGTCGCTGCGATGCTGCTCTGTATGTTGCAGATGCTCCGGTTTGGTTTGAGAAAATTAAAAATCAGGAAATCCTCAAAAAATCTTTTGATAATGAGATGATAGAAAAAGATTATCAGCAATTGTGTAGCGAGTTCGAAAAATATGATATACCTCACCTTCTTCTGCTCAACAAAGCTGATTTGTTGAGTAAAGATGCAAAAAAACTTCTGGAGCAAAAATTTCCACAGGCTCTTTTTATTGGTTATGGCATTCCTGCAGAGTCTGACTACATTTATTCAGCACTTAGAAAATTACTTGATAAATCTGATAGTTTATTAACTCAAACTATAACAGATACTCAAAATACAGACACTTTTTCCTTCCAGAAATCAGAGTCGGCAATTGCAGGACTTATAAAAGAAGGTGAAACTGTACTTATGGTAGTCCCAGTCGATTCGGAAGCACCTAAAGGCAGATTAATACTGCCACAGGTGCAGCTGATACGTGATTGCCTTGATAACGGTATAAGATGCCTTGTCTGCAGAGATATTGAACTTGCTCAAACAATAAATGACTATAAGGATAGCGGAATAAACCTTGTGGTAACAGATTCTCAAGCTTTTGCCGAAGTTGCAGCTACTGTACCGCAAAATATTCCTTTAACCTCTTTTTCTATGCTCCTTGCCGCACAAAAAGGAGATTTTGATCAAATGGTCAAAGGGGTAAAGAAAATAGCCGAATTAAAAGGCGGAGATTATATACTCATAAGTGAATCCTGCACACACAATACAAGTCATGAAGATATAGGACGTGTAAAAATTCCTGCTTTATTGAAAAAAATTACCGGTCTGGAGTTTGATTTTGAATTCTGTGCCGGTCAGGCTTATCCTTCAGATCTTTCTAAATACAGCCTTATTATACACTGCGGAGGCTGCATGATCACTCATCGAACTATGCTAAACAGGATAAAAACAGCTGGTCAACAGAATATTCCCATAACTAATTACGGTTTAGTCCTGGCATATGGAAATAATATACTTGAACGCAGCACGGAAATTTTTAGACAAAAATAATTTTGTTTTACACCAACAAAAAAGGAGTGCTGATGCACTCCTTTAATCTTGCTAATCTGGTTAGGTCTTTCCAGTTAACAAACAGCTATGTCAGTGGTAAATATTACCAACCGTTGCTGTAACGGTTTCCACCGCCATTGTTGTTGTTGCGCTGCTGTTTACGAGCTCTGCGGCAATCAGGACAACGCTGAGGTTCATTTGCAAAACCTTTTTCCTGATAGAAAGCCTGCTCGCCCTCACTGAAAATAAATTCTGCTCCACAATCTTTACAATTAATGTTCTTGTCTGGCATAATAAACGCCTCCTTAAAATTTATAGGACATGATCTGGAACGACGACCTTTGAACTAAAAGACACAATCCAAATCAAGTCAGGAAGGCGCTGTATTCTTAGATGATCGGTTTAGAGCATTGACCTTAGGTTAGAATAACATGTTATTACATAAATAGCAAGTTTTTTGTGTAATTTGTCAAATTGATAAATATTATTCAATTACTATAGATGCAATTTTCTGTTCTTCTTTGGGTCTGTCACTGCTGTCTGTTTCTGTTGCTGCAATATCATCAACAGCTTCTATTCCCTCAATAACATGACCAAAAGCAGCATACTGACCATCCAAATGCGGTGAATTCTGATGCATAATAAAAAACTGTGATCCTGCTGAATCAGGACTCATTGAACGAGCCATTGAAATCACGCCTCTTTCATGCTTTATTTTGTTATCAACACCGTTTCTGCTAAACTCACCTTTAATCTGATATCCTGGGCCACCCATGCCTGTTCCATCTGGACAACCACCTTGTATCATAAAACCTGGTATGACACGATGGAAAATCAAACCATCATAGAAATGATCATTTACCAGCTTGATAAAATTTTCTACAGTAATTGGAGCCTGTTCCGAATCAAGCTCTACTCGAATTTCTTTTCCGTTCTCCATTGTAATTTTTGCTATAGTTGACATAATACACCTTCCCTTTTCTCAATTTTTTTATCAATGCTGGTTTTCAAACAGCATTTTCTCTTTTAAATCCCATAAGCTCTGGGACAAATCTACATAGTAAGTCTGTGGATTATCAAAGCGTCTTATTGAGTCCCACAAACTCTCCAGTTCATTAAAACAATAATTTCTTATTTCTTCAATTGGCTTAAATTGATAAACTCTTTTGCCTTTTTCAAATATCGGTTCCAACAGCGGTCTTACAATAAAATTATCGAGAGTTTTACGCTTCCAGGTATGCATAGGATCAAAAATTTCGTAACAGCCACTATCATCTATTGTTTCATCTCTTAATGTTATCAGGTCAGCCAGAGCTTTTCCAGTTGCTTTATCATAAAATCTCCAGAGATTTTTGTCTCCTGGGTTTGTTATTTTCCCTGCATTTTCTGAAAATTTCATTTTGGGAATCGTCACACCATTTTTTTCAATAGCGGAAAGTTTATAAACACCGCCAAAAACAGGCTCCGCTCTTGAAGTTATCAGTCTTTCACCTACACCAAAACTGTCAATTGCAGATCCTTGCTGAATAAGATCTCTAATTATATATTCATCCAGAGCATTGCTCACCGATATTTTACAATCTTCAAGACCTGCATCATCAAGCATTTTGCGCGCTTTTACCGTAAGATACGCAAGATCACCACTATCTATCCTGATTCCTTTCAAACGTTTACCCATAGGAATAAGAATTTCTTTTGCTATCCTGATTGCATTTGGTATTCCAGTCTTAATTGTATTATAAGTATCAACCAGCAACACTGTATTATCTGGAAAAGATTTTGCATACGCGGCGAAAGCAGAATATTCATCATCGAAAGTCTGTACCCAGCTATGAGCCATTGTGCCAAGAATAGGTATATTAAAATGTTCTCCACAAATTGTACATGAGGTGCCGCTTACACCAGCAATATATGCTGCTCTTGCTCCTAGAACAGCCGCATCATAGCCTTGTGCACGTCTGGCACCAAATTCCATAACAGGCCGCCCCTTAGCTGCACGTACAATTCGTGCAGTTTTAGTAGCAATCAGGCTTTGATGATTTATTGTAACCAACAGCATTGTCTCTATCATCTGTGCTTGAATTAAAGGTCCACGTACTTTTACTATTGGCTCATTTGGGAAAATAGGTGTGCCTTCAGGCACAGACCAAACATCACATTTAAAATCAAAATTTCTAAGATAATCAAGAAAACGCTGATCAAACTGCCCTGTTGAACCAAGCCACTCTATATCGTCTTCAGTAAAACAAAGGGAATTCAGATAATCCACAATCTGTTCCAGACCTGCCATAATCGCAAAGCCTCCGGATTCAGGTACAGAACGAAAAAAAAGATCAAAACATGCAGTTGTATCCTGTAAATCATTATCCAGATAACCTTTAGACATCGTTAACTCATAAAAATCAGTTAGCATCGTAAGGTTGGTTCTATCTTTCCATCTTGGGCTGTACATTAGAATATTCCCTCCTCCATTGACGGGCATAATGAAAAATCAAATGGTGCAGGATCATAATAGACCCATTCCAGACATAATCCTTGTGGCGGCATAGTCTTACCTGCCTTTTTACGATCTCCTGAAAGTAATATTGCAGGCAAATCTTCGGATTTAATTTTCCCTTGCCCTATATACAAAAGAGTTCCGGCAAGGATTCTGATCATATGATACAAAAAACCATCGCCTTCAACAATCAGTGTCAGAACATTATTCTTTTCTATAAGTTCAAGAAATCTTATGGTTCTTTCTGTTTTTCTGATAACACTTCCCTGGTCCATCATAGATTTAAAATCATGTTTGCCGATCAAATATGGCAAAGCAGATTTCATTGCATCTATATCCAGTTTGCCTGGAACATGCGCCAGTAAATGTCTTTGTAAAGTAGGTCTAATCGGATTAAGCCAATATCTATAGCAATATCTTTTTGCTACAGGATGTATCCTTGCATTAAAATCCCAGGAAACTTCTCTGGCACAGCGAACAGTAACCTCCGGCGGAAGCAAACTGTTAAATGCAAGTGGCACTCTGCTATCAGGAATATTAATCGATGTTCTGAAATTGCTGACATGAGCTCTTGCGCTTACACCTGTATCTGTTCTGCTGCTACTTATCAGATTAATACTTTCACCAGTCAATTTTTTCCAAGTATCCTGTATTGTTTTCTGTACTGATACAACATTATCCTGATATTGCCAACCATGAAAAGCACTACCGTCATATTCAGTGAGTAAAGCAACCTGTCGCATGTTGTCTAACTTCTGAGACATTAGCCTTTAATTCCATCTTCAATACAATTCATTGCCATCATGGCCGCACCGACAATTCCTGCGTCATTGCCCATACGAGCAAGCTCAATGCGCGGTATAGCAACTCCCGGGGCAAGATAAGCTTTTTCCAGAGCCTTTTCACGAACAGGCAGCAGTAAAGCATCTCCTTCATTACATACTCCGCCACCAATTACTATGACCTCTGGCATAAAAGCATTAATTACATTTGCCAGTCCTTCTGAAAGCATTTCAATATAGTTTTCTACAACAGCAGTGGCAGCCTGATCATTCTGACGCATACCGATAAAAGCTGTTCTGCCATCGGCATGCCCGTCATTTTCTTTAATAAGACTATTCAATACCGAATCAGGGTTCTCTTTTGCAGCTTTCTCTGTTTCACGTACAAGGGCTGTCGCAGAAGCATATGCTTCAAAGCAGCCATGTCTGCCACAAGTGCAAAGTTCTCCACCTGATTTTATAACGATATGACCTAGCTCACAGCCTGCATGATTAAAACCGCTGTATATCCTGTTATTTATAACTACGCCTCCGCCTACACCAGTTCCTAGAGTTATGGCTACTGCATGGGAAGCACCTTTGGCACCACCGGCAACACTTTCTGCCAATGCTGCAACATTAGCATCATTATCTATATAAACAGGTAAATCAATTACTTTTTTGATTTCACTTCTCATTTCAAGGTTTCTAAACGGCAAATTATTTGCATATATCAATTTGCCAGTATCATTATCCGGTGTTCCCGGCGAACCAATTCCTACAGCTTCTATGTCTTTGACTTCAAGTTTATACTTTTTGATAACACGTATCGCCAGTTTTCCCATATCACTGACTATTTCCAGCTGATCTCGATTTGTATTGGTTTTCATTCTGTCTTTCAACAAAATATTACCTTTTTCATCAATAAGTCCTACCTTAATATTTGTTCCTCCGAGATCAATTCCAATAAAATAACTCATGTAGATTTACCTCCAGATTGCTGCAAAAATCAAAAATTTTGCCGATGCGACAATATAAATAGCAATTTCATAAATTACAGTGCAAAATAGTTTGTTTAATTATAGCTAGCTCACAGTTGCAGTTCAAGCAAATTAAAGTTTGAAACTATTGTTATAATACAAATTGTATAATTGCTATAGCAATAGTCAACAAAAAAAGATATATGGCAAAGTACAAATCCAGATTTTGAAAATGCAGACTTTTCATACGTGTTCTGCCTTCTCCTCCTCTATAGCATCTTGCCTCCATTGCTGTTGCAAGATCTTCTGCTCTTTTAAAAGCACTAACAAAAAGAGGGATAAGAACAGAAACCAACCCTCTGGCTTTGCTCACCAGACCACCTGTGTCATAATCGGCACCTCTCGATGATTGAGCTTTCATAATTTTATCAGTTTCTTCCAGTAGAGTAGGTACGAATCTGAGAGCTATTGACATCATCATTGCCATTTCATGTGCAGGGAAGCCAAATCTTCTAAGCGGGTTGAGCATTTTTTCCATAGCATCTGCTACCATTACAGGAGTTGTGCTTAAGGTAAGAAGTAAAGTTGTATTCAAAATCAACAAAGTCAACCTTACAGCCATTCTTAAAGCAGTCCAGACACCTTGATCGGTAATTGTAAGTGGACCTATTCTTAACCATGTTTCACCTGTTCCTGTAAAAAGATTTAATATAAAAGCAAAAACCAAAATAAACAAAATCGGTTTTAAGCTCAGCAAAACCTGTTTTGCAGGAACTTTTGAGAGGGCTATCATTGCTACGGTTAATAATACCAAGGCGATCATGGCAACAGGTTTTTGCGCTGCAAAAATAAGAACCATCATAATGATAACAGCCAGTAATTTTGTTCTGGGATCCAGGCGATGTAAAATTGAATCTGCCGGATAATAACGGCCTAAAGAAATATTTCCCAGCATTTAGACTTCACGCACCTTTCTAACTGCATATTGGATTATTTCATCCACGGCGGCTTCAGGAGTATAGTGATCAGCGCATATGCCCGGCATATCTTTTTCAATATCGTATAAAAATGCAGTAGTTTTTGGCATTGATAATCCCGCCTGATTTAAATGCTCTTCATTTCGAAAAATTTCTTGAGGGGTGCCATATGCATGAATCCTGCCATTTTTTAAAACGAGTATACGATCTGCTAATCTGGATATATCCTCCATACTATGTGAAACGAGAATAACTGTTACTCCCATTTCTTTAAGCTGGGATGCATATCCTAAAATTTCATCTCTTCCAGCGGGGTCTAATCCGGCAGCCGGCTCATCCAGTATAAGAATTTCCGGCTTCATAGCAAGTATACCTGCAATAGCAACGCGTCTTTTTTGGCCTCCCGATAATTCAAATGGAGAACGTTCCATAAGTGATGCATCTATACCTACAATCTGAGCCGCTGCAAGAACACGTTTATCTATTTCATTTACATCAAGTCCCATCCTTTTGGGTCCAAATGCAATATCCTGAAAAACAGTTTCTTCGAAAAGTTGATGCTCTGGATACTGGAATAAAAGACCTGCTTTTTGTCTGATTTTTTTTATATCCGCATTTTGAGAAACCGAATATTCCAATACATTTACAGATCCTGACTGTGGTCTTATTAAACCATTTAGATGTTGTATCAATGTTGATTTGCCTGACCCGCTATGTCCGATAATTCCGAACAATTCACCTCTGTATACATCAAAAGAAATATCTGACAAGGCCTCCGATGACATTGTAGTACCCTGATTATAAATATAGTTAAGATTTTTTACGGCTATGACAGGAGTATCAATTTTTGCAAAATTTTGTTCTTTGTGCTCATTTTTGCGACTGGAAGAATTCTTGATAATTTTTAGTCTGTCTTCCTGACTGCAGTTTGATATTTGTTCAGCAATTCTTTTTACTGCTGAAATAGCACCATTCCAGGCTGTAGTTTCCAATGGTCTTAAACTAAAACCTGTTTTTTGAGATAGTAACCATGCTATATCCATATGTGCTGGAACATCAAGTCCCAGATCTTTGATAACATCTACTTTATCAAAAATTTCGGCAGGAGATCCTTGAAGTACCACTTTACCATTATCCATTACATAAACTTTGTCAGAAAGAAGTACTTCTTCCATGTGATGTGTTATGTTAATTACAGTTATACCTTCGGTTTTAATCAGTCCCTGGACTAAAGCCATAAATTCGTTTCTGCTTACAGGATCAAGCATGGCCGTCGATTCATCAAGGATAAGACAACGAGGCTTCATTGCAAGGATACCTGCTATAGCAAGTTTCTGTTTTTGACCGCCTGATAAAAGATGTGGTGGCTTTTGTGCCTCTTTGGAAAGACCAACTACTGAAAGTGCATTATCAACAGCCTGTCGGATTTTTTGGGGTTCCATACCCAGATTTTCAGGGCCAAATGCTACATCTTCTTCAACTGTCGTTCCGACAATCTGATTATCAGGGTTTTGAAAAACCATACCGCACTGACTTCTTATCAACCAGGTATTATTATCATCACCAGTACTCATACCAGATACAATAATCACACCATCGTCAGGTTTTTCAAGAGCATTGATCAATCTGGCAAGCGTAGATTTTCCTGATCCATTCCTGCCAAGAATTGCTGTGTGACCTGCCTGCTCGATAAGCAAACTAACATTATCAACCGCGACCAAAGGATCTTGTTGATGCTGTTTGTAGCGAAAAGTCACATTATCAATATCCACTATATTGTTCATATATTCACCATTAAAAAAAGACGGGGACAGGCAATACCTATCCCCGCTTATGACGGCTGAAACCGTGTCATCACCTGGAATAACAAAAAATGTATAAAATCAAACTAATTCCAGTATTGCCATTTCCGAGGCATCACCACGTCTTGCACCTAATTTGATAATTCTGGTATATCCACCATTACGATCAGTATATTTAGGTGCTATCTCGGAAAACATATAGTTTACCGGATTGAGATTTTTACCGGAACTATCATGACTTTTGTTTAACCACAGCATCATTTTACGTCTGGCAGCCAGGCGTGAAGGATCATCAACCTGTACCATTTCAGTTTTCATCTCACGTACAACAACATCATAGTCATTGCCGTTTTTCGAAGTAGCAGATTTTAAAACTTTACGACCCTTTGCATCAAGCTTTGCAGCAGATACGTTAATTTCGCGAGTTGTAAAGTTATCTTTCTCACGAACAGACAGAGTTATCAGCTTTTCTGCGATACGCTGAACTTCATGTGCACGTGCCGTAGTTGTTTCAATCCGGCCATTCAGTATAAGTGCTGTAACCAGATTTTTCAGAATGGATTTGCGCTGATCTGAAGCGCGTCCAAGCTTCCTATACACAGGCATTCAAATTACCTCCCAACAAACAGATTGTTCTGAAATTATTCCTCAATAATAGCCAAAGACAATCCGAGTTCTTCTAGTTTTTGAATCACTTCCTCAAGTGATTTTTTACCAAGATTACGCACCTTCATCATATCTTCTTCAGATCTGGCAACCAGATCACCGATAGAATTAATACCGGCACGTTTTAAACAATTATATGTTCTGACCGAAAAGTCTAAATCTTCGATCACAGTATCTAGCACCTGATTTTTGCTGCTTCCTTCATCAGTATCCTTGAAACTTGGTCCTGCAGCAGCTTCTGTAAGTGCCATAAACAAATTCAGATGCTCTGTCAGAATACCCGATCCGATACTAAGAGCTTCAGCAACATCTACAGTTCCATCAGTCCAGACCTCTAAAGTCAGTTTGTCATAATCAGTAAACTGACCTACACGAGTATTCTCTACACCGTAATTGACTTTTTTCACAGGAGTAAAGATCGAGTCAATGGGAATAACACCTATTGGTTGACTTACCCACTTATTGCGATCTGCTGTATTATAGCCACGACCTTTATTAATGGTCAGTTCTATAAACAGTCTGCCATCTCCATTGAGAGTTGCAATCGGATGATCGGGATTAAGTATTTCTACTTCTTCATCACGTACGATGTCACCAGCAGTAACGACTCCGGTACGACCTTCATCTGTACTTATATAAACAGTTTTAGGACCATCAACATGCAATTTTGCACGTATTCCTTTGACATTAAGGATTATTTCTGTCATATCCTCAATGACACCTTTAACTGTTGAGAACTCATGGAAAACGCCATCAACTCTGATCGCCGTTACGGCAGCACCAGGTAAAGAAGATAGAAGAACTCTTCTAAGTGAATTACCTAATGTAATACCATATCCACGCTCTAGTGGTTCAATAACATATTTGCCATAAGATCCATCATCACTGCGTTCAAGGCAATCAATCACAGGCTTTTTGATCTCAATCATTATTATCCTCCTTCGTGCGCCCAATAACAGCAAGTAACTGCATAATTAATCTGCGCATTACTTGGAGTAGAGCTCGACAATAAGGGTCTCTTTAACTTCCAGATCAACATCTTCACGAGCAGGAAGCTGAACTACGGTACCTCTGAGTTTTTCAGAATCAAATGTCAGCCATGCAGGAACTGCACGTCCACCCAACTCCTGAAACTTAGGTGATTTGCGTGATGTTTCCTTAACTTCTACAGCATCACCAGCAGCAAGCTGCATTGATGGAATATCAGCCTTTTTACCGTTTACTGTAAAATGACCATGAGTGATTAACTGACGAGCTTCTGATCTTGAAGAAGCAAATCCCATACGATAAACAATATTATCGTAACGAAGTTCGAGCAATTGCAACAGGTTTTCACCTGGTTTGCCCTGCATGCGATCAGCTCTTTCAAAAGTTTTACGGAACTGGCTTTCCAAAACACCATAAAAACGTTTTGTTTTTTGTTTTTCACGAATTTGAGTTCCATATTCGGATATTTTTTTTCTTCCCTGGCCATGCTGTCCTGGAGCAAAACTCCTTCTGGCAATGGCACATTTCCCTGTATAACACCTTTCACCTTTCAGAAAAAGTTTTTCACCTTCTCTGCGGCAAAGGCGGCAGGATGCTTCTGTATATCTAGCCATTCTTTACACCTCCGGAATTAGACTCTTCTTCTTTTAGGCGGTCTGCAGCCATTATGCGGAATCGGTGTTACATCTTTAATCAAAGTAACATCCAAGCCTGCTGATTGAAGTGCACGAATTGCAGCTTCACGACCGGCTCCAGGACCTTTAACAAAAACCTCAACTGAGCGCATACCGTGATCAATAGCTGTTTTTGCAGCTGTCTCGGCAGCCATCTGTGCAGCAAACGGTGTACCCTTACGAGAGCCCTTCATACCCATACCACCAGCACTTGACCATGAAATGGCATTACCTGATGGATCAGTTATTGTTACTATTGTGTTATTGAACGTAGAATGAATATGGGCAGCACCACGGTCAATATTCTTGCGTTCTCTTCTTTTCGGCCTTGTAGCCGTTTTTTTACCTGACGCTTTAGCCATGCTGATACCTCCTTATTTCTTCTTACCTGCAATAGTACGCTTAGGTCCTTTACGTGTACGTGCGTTAGTTTTAGTACGCTGTCCACGAACAGGAAGACCTAGTCTGTGACGACGACCGCGATAGCAGCCGATTTCAGTAAGACGCTTAATATTCATAGCAGTCTCACGTCTGAGGTCACCTTCTACAGTATAATCATTTTCAATAACATCTCTGATTTTTGAAATTTCTTCTTCATTCAAATCCTTTACGCGCGTATCAGGATTGATGGCGCATTTTTTCAGGATTTCATTGGAAAGGGTTCTGCCAACCCCGAAAATATAGCAAAGCGCTATTTCTACGCGCTTATCATTGGGCAGATCTACCCCGGCAATACGTGCCATTCTTTGCACCTCCATCAAAAGACAGGTTTATTTGTTTCATCTATTATTAATCACGAATGTGGGAAAACAATGATCATTCGATCAAAGCAGCCGCATCCCTATGTCGTGTCATCGCTAAATGGGCAAGCACTGCTTAGCCCTGTTTTTGCTTGTGTTTTGGATCCTGACAGATTACCATAACACGTCCTCTGCGTTTAATTACTTTGCATTTCTCGCAAATTGGTTTTACTGACGGTCTTACTTTCATTCGTCCTCGCCTCCTCATCTGACATATGCAGCATTAATACACTGTAGTCACAGGCACATGCTAAAATAGTTTACCAGATTTGAAAAAATAATCAAGTGTTATTTTTATTTTTCTGACATATTTTTACTATAATCATATTTCTGCCTGATTAACGCTTTATTCCTTGGGTAATTGTGACAAAAACGTGTTTATTTTGCTCTCCAGGTAATTCTTCCCCTAGTCAAGTCATATGGAGATAATTCCATCGTAACTCTGTCACCTGGAAGTATTTTGATATAATGTTGCCTCAATTTGCCTGAGATGTGAGCAATTATCTCATGCCCATTTTCAAGTTTTACTTTGAAAACAGCATTTGGCAAAGAATCGGTAACAATACCCTCTACTTCTATAATATCCTCTTTGGACATATATTTATCCCTCCTCTATTTTTGTTTCTAAAAAATTCTGGATTAGTTTTCTTACAAATATATCAGTTTGCTCTATATTGCTTTTGAAAAATAATTTGCTTGCTTCTTTTTCGTCACAAGCTTTTCCTAAAAGCTTAACATGTGATACCCGCTTTTTCTTTAACTTGTTAATCGAACGGTACCTGCCATCTACTAAGTAAATAAATCTTTCTTGCTGCTTTACTATAAGATAGACGCGTCCTTTATCATGTCCCTTAGTAGACGTGACAATCATCCCGGGTAAGCAGCCTTGGTTCTTTAGTAAATCAAAAACTCTGTTGAACACCGTCAATTGCCTCTGATTGTTAACACAACCGGATCTTCCTCGGTTATAGCAAAAGAATTCTCATAGTGCGCTGAAGGCTTTCTATCAGCAGTTACAACTGTCCAGCCATCTTCCTCTATTGCTATTCTCCGCGTACCAAGATTTATCATAGGTTCCAGTGCTAAAACCATACCTGGTTCAAGTCTGACCCCATGACCTGGCTTTCCATAATTAGGCAAATCAGGTTCTTCATGTAAATTTCTGCCTATGCCATGCCCTGTCAATTCTCTTACAACACCGTAACCATGAGCTTCAGCATGTGATTGGACTGCATTTGATAAATCTCCGATTCTATTGCCTGGCCTAGCCAGTTCAAGGGCTTTCCAGAAGCATTCCTGAGTTACCTTTAACAGTTTCTGACAATTCTGATCTACATTGCCGACGGCAAAAGTTCTTGCTGCATCACCATGAAATCCATTTATATATGCTCCTACATCGATAGAAACAAGCATACCTTCTTCGATCACACGTTCCCTTGAAGGAATTCCATGTACAACTTCATGATCTATAGAGGCGCAAACAGATCCTGGGAATGGTGGATTACCATAACCCTTAAATGATGGCACAGCACCAGATTTTCTTATTAACTGTTCTGCCGCCTGATCAATATCCCAAGTGGTAATGCCCGGTCTGATCATTTCTTCTATCATTGAGAGAACATCTGAAACAATTCCGCCTGCAATCTGCATTTGTTTAATGTCATTTGCCGATTTTAAATTTATCATGCAATTACCCTTTGCTAAAAAACTGTTCAATCTGTTCGATTGCCTCTTGTGGAGAACCTTCATTATTAATATCCAGAATTAATTTGCGTTCCTTATAATAATCTACAAGAGGACTTGTTTGTTTATGATAAGTAATTAATCTTTGTTTAATTGTTTCTTCCTGATCGTCACTTCTTTGAATAACTTCTGATCCACATTTATCACAAACACCTTCTTTGGCAGGAGGCATAGTAATTATGTTATAGCTAAAGCCACATCCTTTACAAACTCTTCTACTTGTAAGTCTTTTCAGAACAAGATCATCAGAAACAATAACATTAATGACAGCAGTTATTGAAAGACCTGCCTTTTTAAGAATTTTTGCCAGAGAGTCAGCTTGCGGTATAGTTCTGGGAAATCCATCAAGTAAAAAACCATCACTGCAGTCAGACTCATTTAAGCGATCTTCAACCATACCTATAGTAATATCATCAGGAACAAGCTTGCCCTTAATAATATATTTCTCAGCTTCAATGCCTAATTCAGTCTTTTCCTTTATATTTTTGCGAAAAATATCACCCGTTGAAATATGGGGTATTTTATGAATCTCTTTTAAATCGGAAGCAATGGTTCCCTTACCGGAGCCAGGAGCTCCCAGCAAAATCAATCGCATGGTTCTCTCCTTATTTGAGCAAAAGGGCATCCTGTAAAATACAGGATCCCCTCGCAAGACTATATACAATTCTTTTTATTAATCAAGGAATCCTTTATAATGGCGCATTACCATTTGTGATTCTATCTGATTAACAAGGTCTATTGCAACACCGACCAGAATAAGTACAGCCGTTCCGCCAAACCATATTCCCTGCATTCCTGTAACAGCACTCATCAGTATTGGGAACAATACTATAAGCACAAGGAACATACCGTCAAACCAGGAAAGTCTTCTTGATGTTTTATTAATAAAATCAGAAGTAGGTCTTCCGGGTCTGATACCAGGAATAAAGCCACCGTTTTTCTGCAGATTGTTGGCAACTTCTATTGGATTAAACTGTATCATTGAATAGAAGAATGTAAATCCAAAAATCAGCAATGCATAAAACACATAGTAAAACGGATTAGTTGTAAAATTCATAAACCACTGCGCTACAGGTCCATCACTGCCAAACAATGATACAAGAGTCGAAGGTAAAGAAACGATTGACATTGCGAAAATAACAGGAATAACACCAGCTTGATTTACCTTAATAGGTAAATAAGTGCTCTGTCCGCCATACATTTTTCTACCGACAACTTTTTTTGCATACTGTACAGGGATTCTTCTTTCAGCCTGCTGTACAAAAACAACCAAAGCAATAATAGCTACAAATACTGCAACAACAAGAGCTGTAACAATAATTGATACGAATATATTGCGTGTTACTGTCCAGTTTCTAAAATATGCAAAAAGCAATTGTAAGGCCTGGGGACCTCTTGCAACGATACCTGCAAAAATGATAAGCGATATTCCATTACCTATACCGTACTCATTTATTTGCTCACCAATCCACATTATGAAAGCAGTACCAGCAGTAAAGCTTGCTATAACGAGAACTGCATTAAGTGCAAACGGTAATGTACTTGAAGATGCAGATCTGGTAGAGAACCAGTATGCTGTAGCCTGTACAAGTGCAAGAATAACAGTCAAATATCTTACATAACGTTGAATTTTTTTACGCCCTTCGTCGCCTTCTTTTTGAAGCCTTTCAAGAGCAGGTATTGCGACAGTCAAAAGCTGCATAATAATTGAGGCGTTAATATATGGTGTAATACCCATGGCAAATATAGAAACCTGCGCAAAAGCACCGCCTGATATGATATCCAGAAAACTGCCAAGTGTTCCAAGTCGATTGATCAATTCTGTGAAAGCCTCAGCATTGATTCCTGGAACAGGAACCGCAACACCTACACGGTAAACAATAAGCATACCTAAAGTGAAAAGCAGTTTTTTCCTTAGATCAGGAATCTTAAAGGCATTTTTCAGGGTGTCAATCATGCCTCCCATATCATACCTCCTCGGCTGTGCCTCCAGCCTTTTCTATTTTGTCCTTCGCACTGGCTGTAAAAGCATTAGCCTTAACAGTCAGCTTTTTCGTCAGTTCACCATTACCTAAAATTTTGATTCCATCATTTACCTTAGGCAATGTAATAGCACCTGATTCTTTCAAAAATGCTGCGTCAATAACAGCACCATCTTCAAAACGTTCAAGATCACTAACATTAATCTCTACATAAGAAAGGGCAAAACGAGTATTATTAAAACCACGTTTTGGCAGCCTTCTGTAGATAGGCATCTGTCCACCTTCAAATCCGGGGCGAACACCGCCGCCAGAACGTGAATTCTGTCCTTTATGCCCACGACCTGCAGTCTTGCCGTTTCCAGAACCAGCGCCGCGACCTTTACGATACGCTACCTGTCTTGCGCCCGCTGAGGGAGTCAATTCATTGAGCTTCATGTCGAGACACCTCCTTAAGCTTCTTCACATTTAACCAGATGTGCAACTTTACGAATCATACCCAAAGTAGCTGGGTTAGATTCTTTTACAACAGACTGTCCGATCTTTTTCAGACCGAGAGCCTTGACAGTTGCAATATGATTTTTATTAGCATTATTGGTACTTTTGACGAGTGTAATTAAAACCTTAGTCACGTCCACGTACCTCCTTACAGTATTTCTTCTACGGTTTTACCGCGAAGTCTTGCAACCTGCTCGGGGGACTTGAGGCTTTTAAGCCCTTCCATCGTCGCATTTACCATATTATTTGGATTATTTGTTCCGAGCGATTTTGTACGAATATCTTTAACACCAGCAAGTTCAAGAACTGCACGAACAGGACCACCGGCTATTACACCAGTACCGCCTGCAGCTGGCTTAAGTAATACTTTTCCTGCGCCGAAACGACCAAGTGTTTCATGCGGGATTGTATCATTAATCATAGGAACTTCAATCATATTCTTCTTGGCATCTTCAATACCTTTACGAATAGCATCAGGTATTTCAGCAGCTTTTCCAAGCCCTTTGCCAACATGACCTTGCTCATCTCCAACGATTACCAGTGCTGTGAATCGGAAATTACGACCACCTTTTACGGTTTTAGCAACACGTCCGATATGTATAACTTTCTCTTTAAGATCAAGAGTATTTGGATCTATGCGCATGACATTACCTCCCTGTTTAGAATTTCAGTCCGGCTTCACGCGCCGCTTCTGCCAAAGCCGCTACACGACCATGGAAAATATAACCACCTCTGTCAAAGACAACTGCTTCAACACCATTAGCAACAGCACGTTGAGCAACTAGCTTACCAACCTCAGCTGCTGCCGAGACATTTCCACCATTGGTAAATTTATCTTTGATTTCTTTATCCAATGTTGAAGCACTTGCCAAAGTTACTCCCTTTGTATCATCAATCACCTGGGCATAAATATGCGAAAGGCTTCTGAAGACACACAGCCTCGGACGAGCACTGGTTCCGCTGATTTTTTTACGAACACGCAAATGCTTACGCTTACGCACTTCATTTCTGCACGTCTTACTTATCATGTCATCTCACCCTTTCTTATTTACCTTTGCCTTTGGCGCCGGTTTTACCTTCTTTTAATCTCAGAACTTCAAAGTCATATTTGATTCCTTTTCCTTTATAAGGATCAGGTGTTCTGAATGAACGTATTTTTGCAGCAATTTCGCCAACCAGCTGCTTGTCAGCACCTTTGACAATAATTTTGTTTGCTGCCGGAACATCAATTGTAATACCAACCGGTTCCTCAACTTCTATCTGATGAGAAAAACCAAGATTTAATACCAACTTTTTCCCCTGTTTTGCTGCTTTGAATCCAACACCGTTTACCTCAAGATTTTTAGTGAAACCCTGAGACAGACCAACGACCATATTATTGATCAGTGATCTTGTCAGACCATGCAGCTCACGATGCTTTTTCTCGTCACTAGGACGCTCAACAGTTATTGTCTGCCCATCAATTTTTACTGTCATATCAGGATGAACAGTTTGTGTAAGAACTTCCTTACCGCTTTTTGCAGTAACTGTCTGTCCATCAATTTTGACATCAACTCCGGATGGAATTGTGATCGGCATTCTGCCAATTCTAGACATATCGCTTTCCTCCTGCTCTTAATATTAGGAGACAGCAGCCTCAGGCTGCTGTCTCTTTTCAGAGACTTAAATTATTTACCAGACATATGCAAGCACTTCGCCGCCTACATTTTCTTGTCTTGCTTTCTTATCGGTCATAAGACCATGAGATGTTGAAATAATAGCTATACCAAGACCTCCAAGAACTTTAGGCATTTTCTCTGTACTTGCATACACACGCAGTCCAGGTTTGGAAATGCGCTTGATACCTGAAATTACAGATTTTTTACCTGCATACTTCAAAGTAATCTTGATAATACCCTGTTTATCATCTGGAGTATATTCAAACTTGTTTATATATCCTTCTTCCTGAAGAATACGAGCTATTTCTTTTTTGATGTTTGATGCCGGTACCTCACAGGTAGCGTGGCCGGCAGTACCGGCGTTACGGATTCTGGTGAGCATATCAGCTATAGCATCTGTTATCTGCATATATCTTCCTCCTTCCTGACGTCCTGTTACCAGCTGGCCTTGCGTACGCCAGGGATCTGACCTTTGTATGCAAGCTCTCTGAAGCACAGACGGCAGACTCCGTATTTACGGATATAAGCATGGGGACGACCGCATAATTTGCAGCGATTATATGCCCTTGTGCTAAACTTAGCCGGCTTTTGCTGTTTCAGAATCATTGCCTTTTTTGCCATGTTCGTGTTCCTCCCGCTTACTTGCTGAACGGCATGCCGAGGAGCTTAAGCAATTCTCTTGCTTCTTCATCTGATTCGGCAGTCGTTACAATAATGATATCCATACCACGGATTTTATCGATTTTATCATAATCGATTTCCGGAAATATCAGCTGCTCTTTTGCACCCAGAGCATAATTGCCGTGACCATCAAAAGAGTTGGGGTTTATTCCGCGGAAGTCACGTACACGTGGGAGAGCAATACTTATGAGCTTATCAAGAAACTCATACATTTTTTCTCCACGCAAAGTAACTTTACAGCCAATATCCATACCTTCACGAAGCTTGAAAGCGGATACCGATTTCTTAGCTTTTGTTACAACTGGCTTTTGACCTGCAATTATACCCATATCGCGTACCGCACTATCAATAGCCTTTGGATTGTCTTTAACCTCGCCAACGCCCATATTGAGAACTATTTTCTCTAGTCTCGGGGTCTGCATGACGGATTTATATTTGAAGGTTTCCTGCAATGCAGGCATTACTTCATTCTGATACTTGTCTTTCAGCCTGGACATTAATTCTTCCTCCTTGCTGCCATCACTTCTTAGCCTGGCGAATTGTATCTATCATTTCGCCACAAGCTTTGCAGACGCGCACTTTCTCACCATTTTCGAGAACCTTACGACCAATTTTACTTGGGCGTTTGCACTTACTGCATACCAGCATTACATTTGAACTGGAAATGGCAGATTCCTGATGAATAATGCCGCCTTGTTGATTGCGTCCACGGGGTTTCTTATGTTTTGTGGACATATTAACGCCTTCCACGATCACCCGACTTTTATCGGAGAGAACGTCCAGCACTTTACCGGTTTTGCCGGCATCTTTACCCGTGAGCACGAATACGTTATCGTCTTTCTTTACATGTACTTTTGACATCGCGCATATCCCTCCTTATAAAACCTCAGGTGCCAGAGACAAAATTTTCATATAATCTTTATCTCTGAGCTCTCTGGCTATTGGGCCGAATATACGAGTACCGCGAGGATTTTTATCTTCTTTAATAAGAACTGCGGCATTCTCATCAAATTTTATATAGGAACCGTCGGCCCGACGGACACCTCTCTTTGTGCGTACTATTACAGCTTTAACTACTTCACCCTTTTTTACAACGCCACCGGGTGTTGCTTCTTTTACAGAGCAAACTATTACATCACCAATGTTGCCATATTTGCGCCATGATCCTCCGAGGACCTTTATGCACATCAGCTTTTTGGCGCCGGTGTTGTCTGCGGATTTAAGGGTTGATTGAACCTGAATCATAATCTTCCTCCTTCCCGAAAACCAGCGGCAGAGTTATTTAGCCTTTTCAATAATGTTAACCAGTCTCCAGCGCTTATCTTTGCTGATAGGACGGGTTTCCATGACTCTTACCTTGTCACCGGGCTTACACTCATTGTTTTCATCATGTGCTTTTAATTTGTAGGTTCTCTTAACGATTTTTTTGTATAAAGGATGGCGAACATGTTCTATAACTGCAACAACTACAGTTTTATCCATCTTATCACTTGTTACCGTTCCTACTCTTGTTTTTCTGAGGTTTCTGTCACTCATACGAAATCCCCCTTACTCTTTTATGCCTTGAAGCTCGCGCTCGCGTAAGATAGTTTTTACACGGGCGATGTCCCTCTTGACGCTTTTGAGCTTTAAAGGGTTTTCGAGCTGGTTGGTGGCGTGCTGAAATCTGAGTTTGAAAAGCTCTTCTTTTAATTCAACAAGCTCTTCGTTCAACTCGGCAATTGTTTTTTCACGAATTTCACTCGGCTTCATTGACGTCACCTTCCTTTTCACGAGCAATGAACTTTGTCTTACAAGGCAGTTTATGTGAAGCAAGTCTTAAAGCTTCACGTGCAACTTCCTCAGACACTCCTGCTATCTCAAACAAGACTCTTCCCGGTTTAACTACTGCAACCCAGTACTCAGGCGAACCCTTTCCTGAACCCATTCTGGTCTCTGCTGGTTTTGATGTTACCGGTTTGTCAGGAAAAATCTTGATCCATACCTTACCACCACGTTTAATAAAACGATTGATGGCAATACGAGCTGATTCTATCTGATTACTGGTGATCCAGCAAGGATCCTGTGCCTGAAGACCATATTCACCATAACAAACAACATTGCCACGAGTAGCTTTCCCAGTCATTCTGCCACGGTGCTGTCTTCTGTATTTAACACGTTTTGGAAGCAACATCAGGCTTCGCCTCCTTCCGGATTAATTTCTTTTTTAGGAGCGGGATATATCTCGCCCTTATAAACCCATACTTTTACGCCTATACGTCCATATGTAGTTTTGGCTTCTGCAAAACCATAATCAATATCTGCACGCAGTGTCTGCAAAGGAATTGTACCTTCATGATAGTGTTCGCCTCTGGCAATTTCAGCACCACCAAGTCTTCCACTTACTGCAGTTTTGATACCTTTTGCACCTTGTTTCATTGCACGACCCATAGCTTGTTTCATCGCACGACGGAATGATACGCGCTCTTCTAACTGACGGGCTATATTCTCAGCAACTAACTGTGCTTCTGTATCAATTGATTTGATTTCATTAACATTAATGAAGAAATTTCTTTTGAAACGTTGAGCAAGCTTTTTCTTAAGATCTTCAATACCTGCACCTTGACGCCCGATTATAATACCAGGCTTAGCAGTGGTTATTGAAACCAATATTTTTTCTTCGCCTTTGCGCTCTATTTCAATTTTAGAAATTCCGGCTTTAAACAATTCCTGTTTTACAAAATCACGAATTCTTTTGTCTTCAACCAGGAAATTGCTAAATTCTTTTTTATCAGCGTACCAACGAGTATCCCAATCCTTGATAACACCTACACGAAAACCATGCGGATTTACCTTCTGGCCCATCTGACACCCTCCTTAATTTCTTTCTTTGAGAACAACAGTAACATGGCTTGTTCTCTTGTGAATTCTTGCTGCGCTGCCACGTGCTCTGGGCATTATGCGCTTAAGCACAGGTCCCGGATTGGCATAACAATCAGCAACATAAAGAGCGTCTCGGGATAAATCGTTATTATTAACAGCGTTGGCTTCTGCAGATTTTACAAGTTTCTCCAGCACCGGAGATGCAGCTTTTGGCGTATACTTGAGAATCGCATAAACCTCGTCTATTTGTTTTCCTTTTATCAGATTAACAACCACATTCACTTTTCGCGGAGCTATTCTGATATTTTTAGCAATTGCACGACCTTCATCTTTTCCGATTCCCAGAACTTTACGTTCTTTTTTAGTCAGCAATGCGGATTTCTGAGATTTTCTTTCGGTCCTGTTATATCTTGCAAGTAATTCCTCACGGTTTTCCAGCAGATATTCTTTGCTCATGACCTTCTTTTCCACAAAATGTTCCTCCCTTCTGTCCTTCGGTTACCTTTAGCGTGAACCAGAGGATTTCTCTGACCCAGCATGGCCTCTATAGGTCCTGGTAGGAGCGAACTCACCCAGTTTATGACCAACCATTTCTTCTGTGATATAAACCGGGACATGCTTGCGGCCATCATATACTGCTATGGTATGTCCAACCATTTCAGGGAAGATGGCAGAAGCTCTGGACCAGGTTTTAATAACTTTCTTCTCATTCTTTTCATTCATCGCAACAATTTTCTTCATTAACGATTCCTGAATAAAATAACCTTTTTTAACTGATCTACTCATTAGTCGCAAGCCTCCATTCGATTACTTGTTCCTTCTTCTAACAATGTACTTGTTAGAAGGTTTCCTGCGATCCCTAGTCTTCTTACCGAGAGTAGGAACACCCCAGGGAGTTACAGGACCTGGCATACCGATAGGAGATTTACCTTCACCACCACCATGAGGATGGTCACAAGGATTCATGACAACACCGCGAACGGTAGGACGAATTCCCATGTGGCGTTTACGTCCTGCTTTACCGATACTGATATTCTCATGCTCACTATTGCCTACGCTGCCTATAGTAGCTTTGCAGACAATCGGAACCATACGAACTTCGCCAGATGGCAGACGAACCTGAGCATACTTAGCTTCTTTTGCCATCAGCTGTGCGCCGGCACCTGCGGTACGCACCATTTGTGCACCTTTACCAGGCTTCAGTTCAATATTGTGGATAACAGTACCCACAGGAATATTTTCAATCTTCAGGCAATTTCCAGCAACAATATCTGCTTTCTCTCCTGATTCAACAATACTTCCTACTTTGATACCCTCTGGAGCAAGAATATACGCCTTTTCTCCATCAAGATACTGAATGAGTGCAAGGTTTGCTGTACGATTAGGATCATATTCTATAGCAACAACTTTTGCTTTCATTCCTTCTTTGGCGCGTTTCCAGTCTATAACACGGATTTTACGCCTGTTTCCGCCACCTCTGTGACGAACTGTGATACGGCCATAACTGTTGCGGCCGCCGGTTTTATTTCTCTTCACCAGAAGATTCTTTTCAGGCTTCTTGTCTGTAATTTCAGAAAAATCAGCCGTGGTCATCTGCCTTCTGGCGGGAGAAGTAGGATTATAGCTTTTTACTGCCATGGTTGTTCACTCCTTCTCATGGGCGCCCGGCATCACTGGCCGAACCCGAATTCCTCTATTGATGTTTTATATTTACGTGCCGACTGACTCTGTTTACCACCCTTAGTCAGGAAGTTATCAGCTTTTGGTTCCATATCAATGGTAACAATAGCCTTTTTCCATGCGGCTGTTTTACCCTGATGAACACCCATACGCTTTTTCTTTCCATCATAATTAAGTGTGTTAACTTTAAGCACTTTAACATTAAACAACTGCTCACAAGCTTTACGTACTTCTGTTTTAGTAGCATTTACATCAACAGCAAAAGTATATTTACCTTCAGCTGCATCGTATGTACTTTTTTCTGTAATAATTGGTTTGACGATGATGTCGTGTGCTGTTTTCATTAGACATACACCTCCTGAACCTTAAGAACTGCTTCTTTTGTAACAACAAATTTGTCATACTTAAGAATGTCATAGACATTGATTGTATTAACAAGAGCAGTCTTGATATTCATTATATTTCTGGTAGATTTTTCCACTTTTTCATCACGTGTTGCAGTAACAACAAGAGCGGATTTTTTAGCACCAATCTTTTCAAGAACTTTGACCATTTCTTTTGTCTTGATTTCAGAGAAGTCAAGAGTATCAAGAATAATCATGTTCTGTTCTGCCACTTTGCTGGAAAGTGCTGATTTCATAGCAAGTCTGCGCATTTTTTTCGGCAGAGTGTAGCTGTAATCACGAGGTTTTGGACCAAAAATGATTCCTCCACCTACATATTGTGCAGAACGTGTCGAGCCATGACGTGCACGTCCAGTTCCTTTTTGTCTGTAAGGGCGTTTGCCGCCGCCACGTACTTCACTTCTTGTTTTTGTAGAGTGAGTACCTTGACGCCTGTTAGCCAGCTGATTCAGAACGACGCGATGCAGGACGTCCTGATTCGGCTCAATACCAAAGATGTCATCAGAAAGCTCGATACTGCCGGTGACAGTGCCTTCCATGTTGTAAACATCTAATTTTGCCATTTCCTAGTTCCTCCTTTACGCCGTCTTATTTGGACTTGACGGAGTTCTTGATCTCAACAAGCCCGCCTTTAGGTCCAGGTACAGCGCCTCTGATGACGAGGATATTACGCTCACCGTCCACCTGAACGACACTGAGATTCTGTACTGTTACATTAACTGCGCCCATATGACCAGGCATTTTCTTTCCTTTAAATACACGACCAGGATTTGTACCTGCTCCCAAAGATCCAACTCTGCGATGATACATCGATCCGTGTGTTCTAGGACCAGTTCTAACGCCATGTCTTTTTGTTACGCCAGCAAAACCTTTACCTTTGGAAACACCACTAACATCAACCTGATCACCTGTTTCAAACATATCCGCAACATTAAGCTGCTGTCCTGCTTCATAATCAGCATCTGTTTTGAACTCACGCATAATACGGCATGGTTCTGCTTTTGCTTTTTCGTACTGACCCTTCATTGGTTTATTGACATTTTTAACACTGCCATAACCAACCTTAACTGCTTTGTAGCCGTCTGTTTCTTCGTTCTTGTTCTGAACTACTACCATCGGTCCACAGTCAATGACTGTGACGGGGACAGCAATACCATTTTCATCAAACAGCTGAGTCATACCTGCTTTTTTTCCAAGCATGAATTTCTCCATTTTTTCTTTACCTCCATGGTTATTGGTTCACCATTAAGTGAACATGACCTTAGCATCTTTACAAAAGCAAGATGCATCAAAGCTTTACAGCTTGATTTCAATATTAACACCGGCAGGCATCTCTAATTTCATCAATGCCTCAACGGTTTTGGAATTAGGAGCAAGAATATCAATCAGACGTTTATGTGTACGGATTTCAAACTGCTCACGTGCATCTTTGTATTTGTGCGGGGCTCTCAGAATTGTGACTATTTCTTTTTCTGTAGGAAGAGGAATCGGCCCTGATACGCTTGCACCTGAACGTTTTGCTGTGCCTACAATTCTTTCTGCGCTCTCATCGAGAATATTATGATCGAACGCTTTAAGTCTGATTCTGATTTTTTGATTAACTGCCATTGGTTAAACCTCCTTGATAGCTGCGTGACAAATCTCAACGTTGCCGGGCGTTCCTTTTTGCTTCAACATAAAACCCAGCCGTTCGTTCTCAACAAGAGACCTACGCACTGGGCACATGCCTGCATATAAGGCACACGCTGCGTGACAATAAGACTTGTCGCCCAATTTCTTTGAATCGGACTACTCCACCAAAGTTACCCGCCTGCGACCGCAGCGGCTGCTTGCGGCAATCTCTGGTTTCATCGCCTCATGACCTTAACAAAATTCACCTTGCTATAGGCCATGCAGAACGATTATACAACAGCTATTGGCATATGACAAGTGTAAATTGAAATAATTTTTGATAAATCTGTTTTATGGCAATGGTGATATTGTATAGCCTCTCTCCCTTATTCCATCAATCAAGTCAGGAAGAATAGCTACATTAGTTTCTGACACAGCATGCAGGAGAATTATCGAGCCGTCATGAAGCTCTCCCAGAATTTGATCTAAAGCAGCTTGTGGCTCAGGTTGATTGTCTGTTTCCCAATCGACGTAGGCAAAGCTCCAAAATACAGGGTAGTATCCTTCGCGGTTGAACAGAGCAAGTAGAGGTGCTGAATATGTGCCCATAGGAGGTCTGATATAATTTAACATTTTTTCACCTGTCAGGCTGTAAAATTCTTCTTCCAGACCAGTTAGTTCCTTCATAACAACATCTGCTGAGTTTTCAGAAAAAAGTTTTGCTAAATCTGGGTGACTGACAGTGTGATTTGCAATTTGATGATTTTCGTCTACCATTCGTTTCACCAAATCAGGTCGATTTCTGATAAAATCACCTGTGATAAAAAATGCTATTGAAATATCTTTTTGTTTTGCAACATTTAATATTTGTGTTGTGTTTTCCTTATATTCATAACCTTCATCCATAGTTATATATACTTTTTTTGTCCCCTCTACAGGTGGAAGCTGCCATAGTACTGCAAAAGGTTCTATTACTGTTTTTATTTCAGCAGGAAGAATAGCAGGAAGATCCATGTCTCGTACTGCAGGCCGGTTGAAAGACCAACCATATCTATCTTTGGACATATCAAAAATATCTTCATCTGTCCAGTTTTTTAATTCAGGCAGAATAACCCTATTGTCTATTACGTCATCGGTTTCTGACGTATTATCAGTTTCAGAATCATTACTGGGCTCTTCCTCTGTCTGATTAGAGGTATTTTCGGTAGAAGAATCAGTTTCTCTTTCACTGGATTCAGTTGACGGCTGCTCCAGATCTGATGTTTCTTTCTCGGTTTTGTTGTTTTCTGTAGTTGTATAAAGACAGTCCGGCGGAGTTACTTCCTGATCAGAAGGAAGAAGTCTGCAGCTTAAAGGTATTATGATTATCAATACCAGTACAAGTGCCAGAATTATTATTAACCGTTTTTGTATAGGTGAATAACGATTTTTGCGATTATCAGATGTTTTTAAAGCATCTGAAATACTGCTGGATGACAATCTCGAAGAAGAGTGATCAATTCTGTCAGTCTTTTCTTCCAATTGCCAGTTTCTCTCACGACGTACTGTTGATTTCCTTAAAGATTTTTCAGACCTTTCCGGATGATTCTTCTTCATATCAAATTCCTCTTATGAAATGCTATTCTGCTCTATTTACATTATTTTCTGCAATCAATTGCTTTATTTTTGATTGGTCAAACCGATATTTCTGATCACAGAAGTGACATTCGAGAGTAATACCCTGTGGATCATTTGCAAGCTCTTGTAATTCTATTGTGCCTAAAGTTAAAAGATTTCTCTCCATCCGCTGTTGACTGCACGGACAAGAATATCTGCATTCTACAACACTGTGATATATGATATCCGGATCACCGAAAAGCAAATCAAGAATCTGATGTGGATTAAATCCCTCTTCCATAAGATAGCTTATTTCAGGGAATCCACCTATACGTTGCTCCAGCCAGTTAATTAATTCTTCCGATGCACCAGGCATCAATTGAATTATCATACCTCCGGCCGATAAAACACCTGTTTGATCCATTTTCACACCTAAACTGACAGCGGAAGGAATCTGTTCAGAAACAGCAAGATAATAAGTAAGATCCTCTGCTATTTCACCTGATATAAGTTCCACCTTGCCATGATACGGTTCCTTGAGACCTAAATCTTTGATTATTGTCAATGTCCCCTTGCCTACGGCAGTACCAACATCAAGCTTCCCGGGGGCGGAGTTTATTGTTTCAACAATGTTTTGATGACAATAACCTCTGACCGATGCATCAGCTGCACCTATAACCGTCATCCCCTGCAAAGGGCCATCGGATCTGACGATAGCAGTTATTGAATCTGTATCATTTTTCAAATCCTGAGTCATCATAAGGACGCCAGACATAAGCCTACCAAGAGCAGCAGTAGCTACGGGCGATAAATTGTGAATCTTTACAGCTTTTTTGCAAAGATCTGTTGTTCTGCAGGCAAAAGCCCGGATTGCTCCTTGCTTTGCAGTTGCTCTAACAATGTAGTCCCCCTCCGGTGCCTTGGCAGCATTCCCTGATATATTTTCTCTACTAGTGTTCATAGCATTCCCTCATTTTACTTGCATAAGTTTTTTAGCAGGTTGGCGAAAAACCATAAAATTACGTTCCTCTGAATTTTTCGGTAAAGTAATTTTCAAATCTGAAGTTCTAACAACAAACTCCAAACCAGAATCTTCAGCCAACTGTTTTATTTTTTCCCACGGATAATACCGTTCTATAATGTACTCTTCATATCGTTTATATAAATCATTTTCTGTTTGAATAAATAGGGTTATATCAGAATAGCTGATTTGCTTCGACTTATTCCATGAATTCTGCCATAACATAGTTATAGCTTTATCGTCATTTTCAGAAGGTAAATCCTGAAAAAAAACATTATTGCCAAGAGTTTTATCAAAATGCTTTAAAGTTGCAATATCAAGTATCAACAAGCTATTCTGATTTAAGTAATTTGCACATAAGCGAAAAAAATTTTTTATATCATCAATTCTAATAAGGTGATTAATCGTATCAAGCATACAAATCGCCAAATCTATAGTTCCATACAATTCGAAATCACTTATATCCTGATGTAAAAACAAAGCCCTGCTACCAGCTTTTTCAGCTCTTTCTTTTGCTATTTGCAACATAACAGATGAATTGTCGATTCCTATAACATCAAAACCTAAAGCTTCCATCTCTAGAGTTAATTTACCAGTTCCACAACCAAGGTCAAGCATGAGAGGCTTGCCATCTTCACCTTCTCCACCTTCGTCTCCCGTCCCATAAATATCATTTAATGATTTAATAAACAAAGCCCATGCTTTATGATCAAGAGATTGCTGCAGTCTGTCATACCATAAGGCTAATTTATCGTAATGCTCCATAATGCACCCTGCTCTTTTATTCTCTTAGAAAATCAATTGCAGCAGCAAGCTGAGTATCTTCTTCAATTGTCAGCTGAAAAATTGATTTTAATCTGGCTTCAGTTGAAAGTTCTACAAGTTCATCAGGCGTGATACCTACACCTTCTATACTTTCACCATTAGGCAGATAATAAAGAAAATTTGTAACATTTATCGCAGAACCATCATCTAATGCATAAGTTATAGTCCCAGATCCTTTGCCAAAAGTTTGTTGACCTATAAGATAAGATTTTTCATAATCACGAAGACAACCGGCAAAAAGTTCGGAAGCACTTGCAGAAAACTCATTTACCAGAGTTACAAATTTCATATCTTGAGGAACCCCTATTTCAGCATTTGATTCCCAAGTCTGCTTAAAGTCAGTACCATGAATACGTCCTTCAAAACTTGCGATTGTAAGTTCAGGTAATAGATAGTCGAGCATGTGTGTTACTTCATCAGCAAGTCCACCACTGTTATTTCTCAAATCAAATATGATCGATTCTGCACCCTGAAGCTGAAGCTCATCAACAGCTTTTATAAAATGATCTGATGTTCCGCCTGAAAACTCACTTATACTCACATATCCTATTGATTCATCAACCATTTTGTATCTTACACTGGCATTATCTATTTTCTCCCGCATGGAGATTACTACAATATTTTTCCTCTCCACCGGTCTGTAAATTTCTATTTCAACCTCTGTGCCTTCCGGACCCTTTACCATAGCAGCCAAAGTAGCTACATCAGGTAATGCGGTTACACTTTCTCCGTTGACAGCAATGAATATATCGCCTATCTGAAGTCCTGCCTCCAACCCGGGGCCACCTTCTATCAAATCAGTTATTTCGATCATCCCGTCCTGATTCATAGCCACAATGGCTCCTATACCACTATATTCACCGCTAAAAGCTTCTTCAATCATTTCATTTTGCTCAGCCGTAAAATACATTGTATAAGGACTGTCAAGGCCATTCGCCAAACCGGCTGTCATGGCATCAATCATTTCCTTATCTGTAAGTTCACGATAATAATTATCTGAAATAGTTTTATAAACCTTGCTTAATTTCGCTGCCGCTTCACGGGTCTCAGCATTTTCAAAATTTACAGGCAGAGAATATTCTGAAGAAGATAAAGATATACTTCCCCCAGATAATGTTATAAAACCAACTATTCCAACAGTAACCGTTATCACAAAAGTAACCATTGAGCTTATAAGTATTGTTATAACATACTTCCAGATATTTGTTCCGCCTTTGTTTTGAGCAGCTGCCATTCTATCACTATCGGCCCTTTCATAAACATCGGTAGGGTTATCATTATTTGAGTTGGTTTGCATAAATACTCCTTTGACCGCTTTATACTGCAGTCATTAAAACTTGTTCAGATTAACCTATATAATTAAGAGGATTAGTCGTACTGCCATTTATCATAACTTCAAAATGAAGATGCGATCCAGTTGATGTTCCCGTGCTGCCACATGTGCCTACCAGTTCTCCTGCCGCAACAGTCTGGCCTACGCTGACTCTGGTGTTTTTCAGATGAGCATAAAGGGTTGCATAACCATCACCGTGATCAACTACTACATAATTGCCATAACCATATCCGCCCCAGTTTTGACCTTCAACAGGATTTCGTACAATAATTACGGTTCCTGCTCTGGCCGCAACAATCGGTTCGCCAAAACCTGCACCAATGTCAACACCAGAATGAAATCTCATATATCCCAAAACAGGATGCATTCTATTTCCATAATAAGAGGTTATGCTTCTACTGGAAGGAACAGGCCACACCCAACCTGAACTGTTTGGTACATTACCAGCTGGTTGTTCAGGCTCAGGATCATCTACTTCCTGATCTGAATCTGTAGCCGCTGCCTGTTCTGCTTCTGCTGCCGCTCTGGCAGCCTCGGCTGCTCTTGTTGCTTCAGCTGCTCTTTCAGCCTCGGCTGCTCTTGTTGCTTCAGCCGCTTTTGTTGCAGCCGCTGCTCTCTCAGCAGCCAGTTGCTGCTGTAAGGCGAAAATTTCAGAACCAATTTGTTCCGAAAGAGCATTTAATTCTTCCTCTGCCTGCTGTTGTTGCAATATATCTGATTCTATTTTTGCCAGATTTTGGGCGCTCACATTTGCATCAGCTTCTATTTGCGCAAGCTCTCCTTCAATCTGTTCAACAATTACTTCCATATCCTGCATCTGCTGCTGTGCGACCTGTTTTTTTAACTCGGCATTATCTTTTGCTATTTCCAGATCGTCCAACATTTGCTCATCAGTGTCTGCTATGATGGACATCAGCTGCATGGTAGTGAAAAAGCCATGCAGACTATCCGATTCAATAAAAAGTGTGAAAATTGATTTATTTTTATGTTCATACATTATCTGCATACGTTGATTGTATTGTTGTTTTTTTTGCTCAAGAACCTCACTTGCCTCGGCATACTCAGCAATTGATTTATCCATCTCAGACAGTGCAGCCTGAAGCTGTATGGTTCTTTCTTCATATAGTTTTTTCTGTTCTTCTGATCTTTCGTTAAGCCATGCCAGTTCACCAGAAAGGTTATTCCTGGAAGAAGCAAGCTGATCCTGTCTGCTTTCCAGTTCACTCATCTGCATAGCAATAGCGTCCTGCCTGTCCAGGGCAGCCTCAAGTTCCTGACTGGTACTGGTTGCTCCTGTTTCAATATAATTAAAAAAACTTATTATTACTAAAGCTAATACAATAATTGTAGCAGTAAATCTTTTTAATTTATGCATAAACGCCTCCTATACCTGCACATGTCTGCGAACCGACAATGCACTTCCCAGACCTCCAACACCAACACCTATCAAAGCAGCTATCAAAAAAATTTTACCAAGCAAAACAGAAGCAGGAAGCATTATAAAAATACTGTCCAGATCTATACCCGGCATAAGTGCATCATATATCCTCGAATACGCAAGCCATATGATCAAAGTTGCTAGAACAGCACCAAAAAGGCCTACAACCGACCCTTCCAATATATATGGAACCCTTATATACCAGTTAGTAGCCCCAACGTATTTCATGATGCTTATTTCTTCCGACCTTGCAAGAACCGCAATTCTTACCATATTGGAAATTATAAAAAAAGCAATAACTCCTAGAATCAGAAAAGCCATTAAAGTAGCATAGTTTACCCATCTTATAGCATTATTGAGAAAATTCATAACTGATTGTTCCAGAGATATCTGTCTAACACCCGGTAATCCACTTATGCTTTTTTCAAAATCATCACCCACCGATGGATCAATCAGTCTTACGGTAAAAGTATAGGGAATGTACTCAGCAGAAAAATCTTCAAACAAATCTTCCTTTTCCATAGCTTCCTTGAATAATTGCAGATTTTCTTCAGGTGTATACATCTCATATTCCAATACATATTCATTTTGTCTCAAAACAGTAGATACTCTATCAACATCACCTTGTTCCACACCGATATTCATTGTAATCTCTACCGGAGGCCTTTGACCTGCAAGATCCATCATATGGCTGGCATTCATAGAAAAAGCTATGAAGCTGCCTAAAAGGAAAAGCATCAAAGTCATAGTAGTAACAGAGGCAAGAGTTACCAATGGATGCCTGACAAGATTGCGAAAAACTTCTCTAAATGAATGTCTGTACATATTTAACTTCATGAAATTGCCTCATTATTTTCACGATTTGAAAGATCCATCAAATCTTCCTTGTCAGGTATTTCAATATCAGCTTCTTCCGACTGAATTGAAGGCAGTATAATATCATGACCCTTTTGTCTGTACTTGCGCAGAGCACGTTCTATACGTTCTTCTCTGCTTGACTTTTTTTCTGATTTTGTAGTGCTCTTTGTATTATCATCAGCTGGTTTTTCGCCAGATTTAAGATCCTTCTGAGCATAAAGACTTTTACGAATTTCCTCCGTCAGTTCTTCTGATTCATTTTGCTCAATAAGTTCATCATCCTGCGGCCTTTCTGATATGTTTTGTATTTCCTGAGTTTCATAAACTACTTCTTCGCTAGAGATGTTCAAACCTTCATCCTGAATACTAATTGAAGTCTGACTATTTAAATCAACAATTTCTTCGTCTGTAATATCAGTCGAATTACTCATATAGGGTTGTTTTACTGGTGTACAAGCAGCATAAGCACCCTCACAGTCATCCCTTACAAGACTTCCGTCACTTATCTCAATAACACGTTTTTTCATACGATCAACCAACTCATGGTCGTGAGTACAAATAATTACCGTAGTACCGCTTCTGTTGATTTCCTCAAGCAGTGCCATTACGGATTCACTATTGGAAGGATCAAGATTACCTGTTGGTTCATCTGCCAGAATAAGCATCGGATTATTCACCATAGCTCTTGCTATAGCAACTCTTTGTTGTTCACCACCCGATAATTCACCTGGTCTTGCACTTGCTTTTTCCCGCAAACCTACAATGCTAAGAACAATCGGAACACGACGTTGAATTGAACGACGAGATGCTCCGATTATTTCCATAGCAAAAGCAACGTTTTCATAAACTGTTTTTGTATCAATCAGGCGAAAATCCTGAAAAATCATGCCTATATTACGACGCAGAAACGGAATCAGGCTACGCCTGATTCTGCTTATATCAAAATCATCAATGAGAACACTGCCATCGGAAGGTTTTTCTTCACAAGTCAGCAATTTTATAAGAGTTGATTTGCCAGCGCCGCTGCGCCCAATAACAAACACAAACTCCCCATCCAGTATTTTGAAACTGACATCCTTCAAAGCATGCGTTCCTGTATGATAGACTTTGGAAACACGTCTGAATTCAATCAATGGAATCCTCCTCGTTAAAGGGGTCTTGTCGATCTGCCTTAATTATGCCACCATTTGCCGCCAGCAGATTTCAGCGATCCCTTTTCTTGTTTTTCAAGATATTTGCGCACCATCGAGGCAAGTTTGAAAAGCACTGCATCATCAAAGCTGCGCAGATCTAAAGATGTTATTTTCTGAACTTTATCTAAACGATAGACCAGAGTGTTTCTGTGAACAAAAAGCTGTCTACTGGTTTCACTACCATTAAGGTTATTCTCAAAAAATTTCTGAATAGTTAAAAGAGTCTCACTATCTAAAGCTTCATAGGCACCTTTGGGGAAAACCTCGTCAAGGAACATATGACAAAGCGTAGGTGGAAGCTGATAAATAAGTCTGCCCAGACCCAACTTATCATATCTCATTACATAATTTTCGTTGTCAAAAATATTACCGACAGTAAGAGCGAGAGAGGCCTCTCTATAGGATTTAGCTGTATCTTTAAGTGTTTCAGAAGGCATACCTATTCCTATGTGAACTTTTGCCATAGATTCAGCATTTAAATTGTCAAGAATCTGATTAGCAATCTCTTCTATCTGACCAGGATTATCTCTGGGATATTCCATGAGAAGAACAATAGTTTCTTCATCCATTGCCAATATGTAAGTGGATCTTTTGTCAGGGAACATATTATAAAGTATTTCAATACAATCAATTTCCTCGGCCTGTTCAATTCTGATCAAAAACGCAAGTCTTGGAATTGAATAAGGAATTTTAAACTCTCGTGCTTTTAACGGAATATCACCGGGAAGTTCATTTTCCAGTAAAACATTCTTCAGGAATGCTTCGCGTTCTGCATCTGAATTTCTTTCTTTCAGTGCAGCAGCTATCCAATGGCAAATTAACTCAAGATAGTTCCGAGACACACTGTCTGTCCCGTCAACGAAACAAATATAACTTGTTCTTTCCGTAACAGGCAGCTTCATGTAAGTTCTTCCATAGGTTATAGCAACATGTTCCTCTGATAGAAGAACTGCGCGAGCCGAAGAATCTTCGCTACCTTCAAGAGTCTCATCTGTACAAGCCACAATTATACCATCAGCATCAAGTACTCCTGCTGTTTTATCAAGAAATGAAGCCACTTCCCGTATACACTTCTTTAGTTCTTCCATCTTTTGCACACCTTTCCGCTTAAGCTTTTGCAAGATATCTAGTCTTATCCTATATTATAGTTTTGAACACAATGTTTCAATCCCCTGACAATATAAGGACAATTTTATAATATAACTTACTATAAACTATTTTAACTTATATATTCTAGCATAAATGTCTAATTATCTGAAATAAAGTATATTTAACAAAAAATAACTTAAAAAAGCTGCCAGCTAATAGTCAAGTCCAAAAAGTTGGTGTAAATTGTCTTCCGGTATCTGCATGAATCAGGTGACAACATGCAGGTATGCTGCTCGTTCTGCTAACGCTTCTTTTCTTGCTGTTTCTCTCTCATCAAAGTAGCGATCCATTATGAAATACTTTTTGCCGGTCAACCATTTTTCATG
>NZ_CDHP01000034.1:0-3388 GCF_900002895.1 Ercella succinigenes
TCCTACTCTAGTTGTCAGGGTACGCTCGCGATAGCCATTCCGATAGCTGACACGTCCATCACTTCGCTCATACGGCTCGGCATTCAATTGTTCGCTGGCCTGTCCTCGCAGCACCGCATCAAATACTTTTTCCAGTAATTTCGCCACCCCGTTCTCCCGATTTCCAAGCATAAGGTCTTTAAGAATTTCGTCTTCCAGTGTAAGATGTACTTGAGCCATGATCTCATTCCTTTCAGTTGTTAGTTTCGCAAAACCTATTATACCGAAAGCGAGCTCGTGGCTCTTTTTTATTTCTCAATTTACACCAAGTATACGGACTTTATCCCGCTATAATTTAAGTATAAATGACAATGGTGTAATAGTAAAAAATATGCTCTCAACCAACTATTCGCCTACTTATTTTGTCAACAATGTATTTATATATGATGGCTCAAAATTAGATTATTTCCACGATGAAGTTTTTAAGGATACAGTTTACTTCTTTAATAATATTTTTTACAACACTTCAACTACGACACCAACTACTTGGTACAGACGAAATAATGCTCTTGATAAAGCTGTGTTTTCCAGCAATGCCTTTTATGAAGCCGGTGGCACTTATTCAGAAATACAGCCATATGATAAGCACGGAGTAGAAGGAAACCCTCTCTTTGTGGGCAATCCATTAAGCTATAATAAAGATGGCATTGGTGTTGAAAATATTATTCAGGTTGCAGAGCAGTTCAAGCTGCAGTCCGATTCACCACTAATTGACGCGGGGCATTGGTCGCCTGCAAGCGGAATAAAAGATTTCTTTTCTACACATCTGTATTATGGACAAGAAGTAGATATTGGCTTACATGAATCCATTATAGGGGTCAAAGTTGACAACCCAGTCGAAAAAGAGTTGGATCTTTTACCTGATGGCGTAGTTGAAAGAGTCAATCTTGCTCTTAATAAGCCAATAATCGCAAATTATACTCATCCAGCTGCTGCTGGTTATTATGCAGCAAGACTTGTGGACGGTGATAAAACAACCAGATGGGCGTGCTCTGATCCAGATCAGATGAATTATCCAATTCTGATAACACTGGATTTTGAAGAAGAAATTATATTTAATGAAATATTTCTTGATGAATATACAGATCATTCGACCAATTTAAGAATAGAAAACTTTGAACTGCGTCGATGGGAAGCTGAAACACAGAACTGGGTAACATTTTGTTCTGTTACAGGAGGCATGGGTAGAGATCGTGTTTTGGAGGATTTTGGAAATATTATAAGCAGTAAACTTCAGCTTGCAATAACAAAACAGTTTTCAAGTGAATACTGGACTCCTAGTATGACTGAAATTCAGGTGTACTATGAGCCGGATGAGGTAGTAGAAGATCACAATCCTGAGATTGTAGCTAATGTTTCTCTTTTTGACAAAACCGCATCTATGACAAACAATCATAATAATAACATAGGAATTGAATTAATCCCAGATGGTGATATTGTAAATTCTATTGAATATTATGGTCCTGAAGGAAATAAACTTAGAGAATTATATGAAAATGATCATTATACTATTGATGGCGATATCTATAACTTAAGCAAAACTTTTTTAGCAACCTTAAACATTGGTAAATGCAAAATATTATTTACAATGAAATCAGGTACAGAATTATCATTTTATATCAATGTTGTTGATACAACTGAGCTTGCAGCAAGAATTTCACAGGCTGATGGTTATACCATAGGAAATACACCAGCTGGAGAAGCTTTAATTGTAGTTCTTGAAGAAGCTAAGCTTGTTTTGTCTAAAGCAAATCGCAGCACTACTGCTATAGGCAATGATTTGCTTGATCAGACAATTGTGGATGAAGCTGACTATAATCTAGAAATAGCAATATTGGCTTTTGAGCAGGAACTTGAATACGAGACAGAGCCTACTCCTGAACCGACAAATCCAGAACCTGATTCAACACAGCCCACTCAACCGGCTAAACCAGAGCCTACAACTAAGCCTACTGATCTAACTGATCCTGGCGCTCAGCCTATTGATTTAACCGAGCCGACAACACAACCTACCACTCCTTCAATACCTGCTCCTACTCAGGAAATTAGTGAAAACGAAGTAGAAATGACAGTAGAAGCACAGGATGGATTACAGGCAGTAGCTAAGATGCAGGAAGATGCATTCAGTGAAGATGTAACTCTAAGAATCCGCAGAATAAGCAATGACAGCGAAGAGTTCAGATCAGCAATAGCTACTCTGAACTCAGCAATCAGCGGTATAGAGCAGCTGTTCCTGATTGACATTCAGGCAATAACAGCATCAGGTGCTTCAGTACAGCCTATAGATGGCAAGACAGTAAGCATCACAATGCCAATACCTGAAGGATTTGATCCAGCCAGAATAGCAGTGGCACATATCAAATCAAGCGGAGCAGTTGAGATCTTAAGAGCAACCGTAAAAGATGGTATGGTTACATTTATAACCGATAGTTTCTCAACCTTTGCGATTATAGAGATAGCAGCGAGTATACCTGCTTCAGGTGAAACAGTAAAAACAGGTGAAAGCAGCCCTGCTAATGTATACCTGATACTGCTGGGAACACTACTGATGATAGTCGTAGGCTACAAACTATACATAGTCCGCAAACAGAAGATGGCTATTGCTATGGATAATAATGACTGAAATCTGTGACATAAGAGACGTGACATCATTTAAGACATCAGGTGAAAACATTCTAGGTAAATTAAGGAAAAGAGTGCGATACAGAATAATTAAAACTTGATTCCTTGATTAAAACAAGATTTCATTCATATTACCAAGCATTGTCATATATTATTGTAAGACCTCCACTTCGTTGTGAAGTGGGGGTTTTTGCAATATGCTAACAAAGTAATACTAAATAAATAGTCGATGATTATTTGGTAAACCTGTCTTTGACAGTTGAAAGCAAGAGAAATGCCGTAAACGGCTGTATTACAGACGTTTTCGGCATTTAGCATTGTATATAAAAGTGCGTAATGTCTACTTTTAACTTTTTGTCTTTTTGACGATTTTTTGCATCTCTTTTTTGGGCACAAACTCTAAATCAGTCCTGAATCCGAACTCATCATGTAGGGCATCTGTTATGTCAGTTCGAGTATAAGTGGGAATATATCCATCGTTATCCTTTAACAGAAAATTCATTCCACTAAGTGTTTTCACAATCATTTCACCGCTGGCCTTGTCATCAGACAGACGCAATTGGATCTTCTTAGTCAAGATTCGGTAGACCAGCAGTGCTATAAAACAGGTCAGGAAGTGAGCCAGAATACGATCATCTCGTTTTAGATAGACAGGTCTGGCCTTTAGTTCACTTTTCATAATTCGAAAACAGGCTTCAATTTCCCATCTGCCCTTGTTTACCGCAAT